>JALSLT010000048.1 GCA_026988135.1 Desulfurobacterium sp. | reverse complement strand
TCTCTTCTACTGTGGGTGCTTTAAAGCCATTACCGGCTTGAAACTTTAAAAATGTGTTATTTGTAAGGTTAAAGTTTCCCGATATTTTAAATGTGGTGTATGTTCCGAAGGAGGAGTAGTTTTCAAGACGGATAGAAGGGTTCAGGGTGAGTTTTTTTAATTTTAGTGAACTGTTTAAAAATAGAGCTTTCGCGTTAACGGTTCTTTCTCCTGTTGATTGTGAATCTGCTTTTGATTGTTTAAAATCTGCTCCCGGAGACATGGTAATATTTTTTAAATAAAGTTTTTGGAAAATGGAGAAATATAGGGTTTCCCCTTTGTAATTTCCATAGGTGTATTCCCTTTTGATGTTGCTGTAGCCTGTTACTGTTTCAAGTATGGAGTGTTCTGATGTCATTATTTTTGTGTTTAAGGTTGTAAGTGTTTGCTGGTAGTTAACTTCTCCATCGTCATATTCATTTTTGCCCGTTTTAAAAGAGAAAAAGTTTTTGATTTTTATTTTAGGTGTTGGAAAGAGCTTTAAATTGTAATTGATTAGATGGTAGCTGCTGCTTTCCCTGTCTCCATCTCCTGTTATGTCGTATCCGTTTGTATGGAAGTTTTCAAAAGTTATGCTGAAACTGCTTTTTTTATCCTTAACGCCGGTTTTTAAGGTTTCTTTAAATGTATAGTAAGAGCCACCTTCAAGTTTAATTGTTGTTTTATCTTCCGGTTCGGTTACAAGGTTTATCACACCCCCTATAGCTTCTGACCCGTATAAAGCTCCCTGAGCGCCTTTTAATATTTCTACTCTTTCAAGGGATGAGAAGTCAAGGAAGTCTATGTTTGGTGTTGCCTCCGGGGTTGAAGGGTCATTTAGTATTGGAGCTCCGTTTAAGAGAAAAAGGAGATATTTGCTACTTAGTCCTTGGATATAGGTGTTTGATATTTGTCCCCATCCATAGTTGGATATTGTGATGCTGGGTGTCATGAATAAGCTGTCGGTAACTGTTTTAATGGAAGTGTTTTCTATCTCTTTTTTAGTTATTATTGAAATGCTGTCTCCGGAAGATGTTATTTTTACGGGAATTCTCGTTGCTGTAACGTTTACAATTGCTGTTTCTTTCGCATATGTTCCATGAGGTAGAAGAAACAATAAAGCTCCGAGAATAAAGACTTTTTTGTTCATATATCCTCCGTTATTTTTAAAAAATAAAATATTTTTTATCTATTTTAGTAAGCTTTATTTTTGTTTCATAAACTTTCTCGAGAAACTGTTGAATATCCGTTCCACTTTGTGAAATAAGGCTTCCGTTTTTTATACCTACTATGTGGTTTGAAATGTTTATGGTGAAGTTAAGGTCATTAGATACGATTATAACTGTTTTTGATAGCCGTTTCATTCTCTCTACAAATTTTTTCAATATGTTTGTTATCTTTATGTCTAAAAATGCGCTTGGTTCATCAAGAAGAACTATCAGTGGGTTTATAAGCTCTATTTTAGCCAAAAATACTCTCACTTTTTCTCCACCGCTTAAAGATAGAAATGGTTGGCTTGCAATTTGCGTAAGGTTATATGAACTGATAATGTTTTTAATTTCTCTCCCATGAATTTTTTTAAATTCTCCGGTTATGTTGAGAATATCAAAAGGAGTAAGTTCCGTTTGCGGAAATTCTTGAGGTAGATAGTTAATAAGAGATGTTCTTAAATTTACGGGAATTTTTTTTATATCTTTACCATTTACGGAAATTCTGCCTGAGAATTTTAGGAATCCCGATAGCGCTTTTAAAAAAGTTGTTTTTCCGCTTCCATTTTCTCCTATTATTCCGGTTACGGTTCCTCTATTTGCCCAGAAAGAGATATTCTTTAAAATGTTTTTATAAGAGACATTTTTAGCTTTAAGCAAATCTTTTACTCCTTACTAAAACTCCTATAAATATAGGTGCTCCTATTAGTGCGGTAACTGTTCCGACTGGAATATCCGTTGTTGGAAAGCCAAATTTTAAAATGGATTTGGCAATTAAAAGTGCATTCCCGCCGGCAAAAAATGAAAACAGTAAAAGTTTTTTTGTTCTTAAAATTTTCAAGAATCTTCCTATATGAGGAATGACTATTCCTACAAATCCTATTATGCCTGTTTGTGATATTGTAAAAGCTATGAATACGGAAGTTATAAAAATCAGAACTATTCTTTCTTTTTCAGGGTTTATTCCTGTGAAATAGGCAAAACTGTCTCCGAGGGCAAGAGCATCTACTTTCTTTGAAAATGGTAAGAGTATGAAAAGTAGTATTAAAGAAAGGAAAAGAAAAAAAACAGCTTTTTTTAGTGAAATAATAGGAATAAACCCCATTAGAAAGAAAAGAATGGAGGGAAAATTTTCAATTTTCCCGAAAGCGATAAGGAACACTATTAATGAAGAAAATAGGGTATTTAATCCGACTCCGAAAAGTAAAAGTTTTAGTTTGCTATTTAGGAATTTCGCCATTAGTAGCAATAAAAATACTGTTATAATTCCCGTTAAGAGAGAAAAGATGTGAGGATCTTTACCAAAATAAAATCCTATTACCGCTCCAAGGCCACTTCCTGCAGAAATCCCAAGAATGTAAGGGTCTGCAAGTGGGTTTGAAAGAACATTTTGGAATATTACTCCTGAAACAGCAAGGATACTTCCTGCGGAAAATGTTAAAAGGAATTCGGGAGACCTGATTATTCGGATTATTTCGGAAGAGGGATTTCCTATAAGCAGATAACAAATAGAGACAATTCCTGTTACTAAAAAACCTAAAACTGTTCTTCTATACAAACTGCCTTCCTCAGCTGTTTTATTCCTTTTATTATATACGGACCAGGCTTTAAAAGATATGTTGAATTTACCTTAATTACTTTGATTCCAAGTTCTTTGAAAAGTTTTCCTGTTGCTTTCCCTTCCATTGTTGCTAATATGACAAAGTCAGGGTTTCGGGATAATAGATATTCGGCTGAGATTGTTTTATATTTTCCGTTTCCCGCTATATTTATTCCTTCTGCATCGTTTATAATTTCTCCGAGGAAGGTTGAATTTCCGGCCGTATATATTGGATTGGATGAAAATACGATTAAAGTTTTCTTACCTTTTAAACACTTTGAGAGTTTTTTTATTGTTTTTTTGTAACTTTTTCTGAATTTTTCCCCAAACTTTTTTTCTCTTCTCTCGAAAATGTTAGCTACGGATTCGGTTACTTTTTCTATATCTTCGATAGTTTCTATTTGGTAAGTTTTCACGGAAATTCCTAATTTTTCCATAAGTTTTGTTTTGTTGTTCGGTGTTATTGTTGTGGTTATAATCATTTCCGGTTTAAGAGCTACGATTTTTTCAATATTAGGGTTTATTATTCCGCCAATTTTAGGAATTTTTTTTGCTTCTTTTGGAATAGTGCAGTAGATTGTATTGCCTATCATATATTTTTCGTTTCCTGTATAAAATATTATTTCCGTTATTGCCGGAGAAATAGATACGACTTTTTTCGGTGATGGAAGTGCAGTTTGGATGAAGAGAATGGAGGAAAGGACCAAAATTTTAAAAAATTTCATTTAAATAGTCCCACTGAGTTAAAATGTGCTAAATTCGGGAAATGCTATAACGGAAGTTTAGTTTTTGCAACATTGTTTGTCAATGGTAGTTCCTTTAATGGATAGATAAATTTTAGATGCTATTAATGCTCCGATTATAGGTGCGGTTAGATATATCCATATTGAGTCGAATGTTCCCGAAGCGATGGCCGGACCGATACTTCTTGCGGGGTTCATACTTGCTCCGCTAATGGCTCCTCCGAAAAGTGCATCTATGGTAACAGTAAAGCCTATTGCAAATGGTGCCAGATGTTTATTTCCTTTCGGACTGACGGCACTCATATATATAACTATCATAAGGATAAATGTAAGTAGTATTTCCAAAATAAACGATTGTAAACTTGAACCTGAAGGGAGAGTGGTTCCAAGATATGCCAACTCTTCCGATTTTTTCCCGGTTTCTAAAAACAGGAAAGCTACTGTGAAAGAAGCCAAAACGGCTCCTGTGATTTGAGCGGATATGTAAGGAAGGACTTTTCTTTTTTCAATATTTTTTGAAGTAGCAAGGGAGATTGTTACTGCCGGGTTCATGTGAGCACCACTTATCTTTCCAAATGCAATTATTAATAAAGTTACGCTCATTCCAAAAACAAGAGAGATTCCCAGACTTCCAAGGTTGTTATATAGCGAATCGGCTACGATTGAAAAACATCCTGCAAATACGAGTATGAATGTGCTTATAAATTCCGAGAACAACTCTTTTTTCATTAGTTTTAAATCCTTGAAAGCTTTTAAAGTATTATCTCAAATGATTTATAAAGTGTCGATTTAGAGCGATTTATATTAAAGTGGCGGAGAGGGCGGGATTCGAACCCGCGGTACCGGTTGTGCCGGTACAACGCCTTAGCAGGGCGCCGCCTTCAGCCAGCTCGGCCACCTCTCCTTAAGGATGCTTTTGAATGGTGAGCCGCCCAGGACTTGAACCTGGGACCTACGGATTAAAAGTCCGTTGCTCTACCAACTGAGCTAGCGGCTCGTAATGTGGCGGAGGGGGAGGGATTCGAACCCCCGGAGGGCCGTAAGACCCTCAGATGATTTCAAGTCACCCGCATTCAACCAAGCTCTGCCACCCCTCCAAAAAGGTGCGAATAGAAAGATAGGTTTTTAAAACTTGGTTGTCAAGCTTGTAAAAATAAATTGCTAATTTTGTTAAGTAGAAACTTATTTCTTTCTTTTTTTACTCCGTTTCCAGCTTTAAACCGAAAAGTTTTATCCATAGTAGCATAAACATTGTTGTCACAAGAGCGTATTCAAAAAGCATTGAGGATAGAACGGTAAACTGGATAACAGCCGCTTTTAAAGGGAATGTTCCTGCCATTAAAAGGCCTACCATTATCCCAGGAATATGGACAATTCCAGCGGCTTTCATCATGTCTCTCATTGGTATTGTGGCATTTCTCAGAATGTCTTTAAAAATTATTCCAAAAATTTTCATATCCGATGCGCCGATTGCTGCAAGTGATACTATGAAATCTTCAAGGTCTCTTAACCTTGTTTTATAAAAGTTGAAAGCAAGGGAAAGAGAGCGCATTCCCCCGGCAACAATTATTCCGCACATCGGGATTATTTTTGTTGGTTTAAAATTTACAAACCCAACTGCAAGTAAAGGTCCTACGACAACAACAGTAACAAAAAGGATTGTAATGAAGATAAGAGCGAGGATTTTTTTTCTGTTGTATGACTTTAGTTTAAATCTGCTTAGTGCTATCCATGAAGCGTTAAAAATCATAACCAATATAATGGATAGTGTCATTAAAGCTGAGTTAGACTTTAAAAGAAATATTAAAATTGCTCCGATTCCCATAAGTTGAAGGAGGGAAAGGACGGAGTTTATAGCAAGCTCTTTCCATAGACCTATACCCATTTTTCTGTCAAAAAGGATAACTATAAGGACAAATGTATAAGAGAGGGCAAGATATTTAATCACTTCACTTTCTATCATTAGCATATCCTTGGTAGAGGGTCATCTTCAAGAAGGTCAAGGATTCTCTCTCCGCCTATCTTTGTTTTAAGGTGAACTCCCTTAAATCTGTCTGTTACCTCGCCTATGATGGCACTTTCTTTTCCGAGTGGATGTTTTTTTAACTTTTCAAGAACTTTTTCGGCATCTTTTTTGTTAACCGCTATTACAGCTTTTCCTTCATTGGCAAGGTAGAGCGGGTCATATCCAAGCATATCGCATACAAAATTAACAGGTTCTTTTATAGGGATTTTATTCTCAAAAAGAGTTATTCCATATCCGGACATTTCCGATAGTTCTATAGTGACAGTTGCCAGTCCTCCCCTGGTGGGGTCTCTCATCCATTTTACTTCCTCAATATCAAAAAGAGGAGTAAGAAGAGAGTTTAACGGAGCACAGTCGCTTTCAACGGGAATTTCCATGTCAAACTCTTCTCTTGCAAGGGATATGGCTATTCCATGGTCTCCTATTGTTCCTGTAACTATAATTAAATCTCCCGGTTTTACATTTTTGGGAGAAAAGGTTCTTTTAACTTCACCAATACCTGCTGTGTTTATGTATATTTTGTCACATTTTCCCTGCTCAACCACTTTTGTGTCTCCGGTTACTATACTTACTCCCGCCGATTTTGCCGTTTCAGCTATAGTTTTAACAATCTCTTCAAGTTCTTTTATAGGTAGTCCTTCTTCAACTATAAGTCCGAGGGAGAGAAACCTTGGGATTGCTCCACTGACGGTAAGATCGTTTACAGTTCCGCAGACAGAGAGTTTACCTGTATTTCCACCTGGAAATTTAAAAGGTTTAACAACATAGGAATCTGTTGTCATTGCTATTTTTTGAGAGTTTATGTTAAGGTATGCCGAGTCCTGTAGGGATTTTAGCTCTTCAAAATCCAGATGCTTTAAAAAAAGATTTTCTATAAGTTCTCTTGTTAAACTTCCTCCGCTTCCGTGTCCAATCTCTATATTCTTCATTTCTTACTCCGTTTTTTTATAGAAGATTTATTTTTGAGACAAAAAGTAATAAGAAAGGAGCAACAGCTATAGAGCTGTCCAGTCTGTCGAAAACTCCTCCGTGTCCGGGAATTAAATTTCCTGAATCTTTCACATTAAATTGCCGTTTTAGAAAACTTTCCATTAAATCTCCAAGTTGGCTTATTATAGTGAGGAAAAGGATTAAGAATACGGTATTAAAGCTTATCGAAAACAGATTTAGTTTTGTTCCGACAAAAACCGTAATAAGTGTTCCGCCGATTGTTCCGCCGATTGCTCCTTCTATTGTTTTTTTAGGGCTTAATAACGGGATGAGTTTATGCTTCCCAAAATATTTTCCGGTTAGGTAGGCGAGGGTATCAACAGACCATACCAATGAAAGTAGCAATATCAATAATCTTTTATCGAAAAGGGTGATACTACCTATGCCTGTTAAAACGTAAAGAAAAAAGAGTGTAAGGGGGTAGAATTTTTTCGATTCTATCTTTTCCATTATTACAAAATAGGTAAACATCGATAGGATGATTAACGGAATTAGTATGACTCTATGTTCCATATTATAAAACAGTATAGTCGATAATCCGAAAATTGTATAAGGTATCGTTTTATGGTTTTCAAGTCCTATTATTTCAAGGAGTTCCCCTATAATTTCAAGTCCCAGAGCTAATATGAGAGAAAGATAGATAATCCCCTCCGATTTAAGGAGTAAAAAGGCATAAGCTATTACAAGGATTGCTCCTATTATCCTTTCTTTCAATTTTTAATTCCTCCGAACCTGCGTTCCCTTTTTTTAAAAGATTTAATTGCCGATTTGAACTCTTCATCTGTAAAATCAGGCCAAAGGGTTTTGGTAAACCATAGTTCGGTGTAAGCCGATTGCCATAAAAGGAAGTTAGATGTTCGTAATTCCCCGCTTGTTCTTATAAGAAGGTCAAGGTCGGGAAGTTGGGGTAAATATAAGTGTTTTTTTATTGTTTTTTCTGTTATCTCTTTAACTCCATCTTTTATCGCTCTATTAACAGCATCAACTATCTCCTGCCGACCTCCATAGTTTACAGTGAAAACAGCGGTCATGCTTTTGCAGTGGGATGTTTTTTCTTCTATTTCGGCAAATCCTTTCCGAAGATATTCGGGGAGTTGCCATAACCTTCCAATAGCTTTGAATTTTACATCTTCATCAAGGAAAAGCTGAAGTTTGGATTTTACATATTCATACATAAGATTGAAAAGAAATTCCACTTCCTCTTTTGGTCTTTTCCAGTTTTCTGTAGAGAAGGCGTATAGAGAAAGGTATTTTATCCCCAGTTTCTTTGCTGCCTTAACTATTTCAACGGTTACTTCGGCTCCTACTTTGTGTCCTTCGATTCTTGGCAATTCTTTTTGTAATGCCCATCTACCGTTGCCATCCATTATGATGCCAACGTGAATAGGAGTGTTTTCCATGGAAGCTCCTTTTTTAAAACTTATGATTATAAGGGCTGTCATTTTTTAGGTAATCTATGAACTGTGCAAGATCTTCGGTTTTTCCGACAAGCATAAAGTGGATTCCTCGGCCAAATTCTGTAACTGATTGAGCAAGATTAAGAGCGTATTCCCATCCGTAAGAGTAGGGGTCTTTAGCTTTGGATAATTTCTCAAGAAAACTGTCGGGGACGGAGTGGGGATTAAGTTTTTTTATAAAGTTTGCCATTTTCAGAGAGTTTATAGGTAAAAGGCCTATAATGGGAACGGCTCCGCTTTGCTCTATTATTTCATGCGCATATTTTGCTGTTTTTATATCGTACACCGGTTGGGTTTGGATAAATTTCGCCCCAAGTTCGACTTTCTTATTAAGTTTTGCTATTTGGAGGTGTTCAGGTCCTGCAAACGGGTTGAAAACAGCACCGATGTTAAATTTCGGCTTTCCGTTTAGCTCTTTGCCGTTTATCAGTTTTCCTTCCTGAAGGAGCTTTACCATTTTTAGGATTTGTAAAGAATCGACATCAAAAACCGGTTTTGCTCCCTGTTCATCTCCAAGAGTCGGAAAGTCTCCTGTCATGACAAGAATGTTTTTTATTCCAAAAATACCGGCACCGAGAATATCCGATTGAAGACCGATTCGGTTTCTATCTCTTCCTGTAAATTGACAGATAGGTTCGAATCCGTTGTCAAGGAGCACTTTTGACATTACTACAGATGATGCTCTTACCATAGAGCGTTGATTATCGGTAATGTTGAATGCATCTACGTATTCTTTTAAAGGATAGATTCCTTTCAGAATTTTATCTGTGTCGATTCCTCTGGGGGGAGCTATTTCGGCTGTTATTATAAATTTTCCGTTGTTCAATTTTTTACTAAAGTTCATTTTTAAACCGCCTCGGATGGTTTGAAAATGAATAGTCGGAGAAGTCTATTTCCGGGAAAGAAAAATATTTTCCTATATCGTTTAATTTTTTATCTATGGTGAACCAGACGCATTCGGTGTTATTGTTAACTTCGCACATTTTATTTATGGCTCCTCCACATGGCCCGTATCTTAGGGATTTTGGACATCTTGCGATTGGGCAGATACTTCCTGTAGTGGAGATTATACAATCTCCGCATGCGATACAGTATTCTTTAAAGACCTCTTTATGACTGTCCGAACCTATGAAAAGGGTTGAGACACCGGTGATTACCGGTTTGTTTATCTCTTCGGATATGACTTGAGTTCCTGCACCGCATGCAAGAGATACAATAACGTCAGTATCTTTAAAAGAGATTTTTTTAACTTTTTCAACGATACATGTTCCGCCTAATGTAAGGACATCGACGATTTCCTTACCGTTATTTTTAAGGAACTGGGCAAGCTCTTTCGCTTCTCTCAATCCTCCCTGCATACATCTACCCGAACCTATTTCGCATCCGATGACGGTAATTCGGATGTAGTCGTTCAGGATTTTCAAAATTTCGTTAAAAGGTTTGAGTTTAACAACTACCATTTAAGTCCCTCTCGGTTGAACTTAAGGTGTGAAAGTCTTTATTATCGCTTTGTTTTTTAAAGAGGAGATATATTTCTTAAGTTCTTCCTGATATTTTTCCTTCATTATTTTTTCTCTTATTTTCTTTTTGTTACAGTTGTTTTTCTCTTCTTTTGTAACATATAGGAGATAGTAGCTATTGTTAAGGTAGAGAGTCACAGGGACTTTAATTTTTGCATTCCATACGGCTTTATCTATTTCTTTCAAAAGAGTTCCTTTTTCTACATTACCGAGAAATCCTTTTTGACAATTTTTCTCTGTTTGGCATACTTCCGTTGCGTTTTTAAAACTGCTTCCGTTTTCGAGAGCGGTTTCGATTTTGTTTAAAAAGTTTTTATTCGGTATTTGAACATAGTAAACTTTTCGTGTCGTTTGAGATTGTGTTCTGCATGTATTTTCGATTTCAACAGGGGAAACGGTTAGTTTGCTTTTGACCTTAATATCCAGAAGTCGTTGAATCAGAAGTTGTTCTTTTAATTTTTTCTTAAGTTCACTGAAGGGCAGGTTGCTTTTCTCAATAGCTTTCCTGAACTCTTCCATATTCTTGAATCCGTTTGCTTTTGCTAGAGTGATAAGTGCCGTTTCAATCGCTGATTCGGGGACGGTTATTCCTATTCTTTTGGCTTCCGATAGAAGAATGCTTTTTTCTGTCAAGTCTTTCAAAGCCGTTTCTTTATCAACTTTATTTTCGGATTGATATTTTCGAACATCGCTGTAAAGAATTGGAACGCCGTTGACTGTTTCAATTATATAGTCAACGACTGTTCCAAAAACAGATACGGGTATTAGAAGGAGAAAAAGAAACGGGATAATCCGCCTCATTTTTTCTCTCCTATAATTTCAACTTTATGTTTTTTCTTTATGGAGTTGATGTAGCTTGTAACGGCTTTTTGCTGTTTTTCCTTAATAAGTTGTGCTTTAAGAAACGCTTTTACTTGCTCGAAAGGAACAGGTTTCCCGTCCATTCCTTTAAGTTCTTTTTTTCTTTTGTTGTAGTAATCTTTCAATTCTTTGTCCGTTACTTCAATTTCCTTCTGAGATATATTTTTGTTTAAAAGAGCGGTAGCAAGAATCTGTTTTACGGTATTTTCAATCTGTTTTTTGACTTCGGGGTCTTTGTCTATACCTTTTTTCTTCGCTTCCTGAACCAGTATTTCCTGTTCAACCAGAAAGTTCAGAAGTTCTTTTTTTACATTAGGGTCATTTTTGTCATACTGAGGTGGGAGAGTTTTCAACAAAGAGTTTAGGTCTTCGGAAGTTATTGCAACGCCATCAACCTTGGCTAACGTTTTTGTTTTTGCAATAGCCGGTGCGGTTAAAACTGTTATAATTGCTGCAGCGGTTAAGAGTTTTTTCATTTAATCCTCCTGAGTTTTAAAAGTTTGACTTTCCTATAAGGTATTAAAAAATTTTCTACGGTCAATTGCAACTTTAACCTTAAAAGCATAACTTTACCATCTGTAATTTTGCTATCATACCATAGCTGAATTCGAATTTTATTACTTATTTGCGGAAGATAGAGATGAAAAAGCGCTATGTAAACTTGCAAGAGATAACAGTTAAAGAGCCTTTAAAAGTTGATACCGAGTTTAGTGATAAGATGTTGTCTCTTCCTAAGGAAGAGGTTGTCGCGAGCTCTCCGTTTAAACTTTATATCGAAATAAGCAAAAGGGCTGTTGGCTATAATGCGAAAGGAGATGTGAGGGGTTCTCTCACATTAAGGTGCGGTAGGTGTGACAGAGAATTTTTCAAAAGGCTGAATATCGAGTTTTCTTATGATATTATGCCGACTTCGGAAATAACGGAAGGTCGGATAAATAAGGCGGAGCTTGATGTTAAGTTTTCCGATGAAGATGTTCTTGACCTTTTGGATGTTGTTAGAGAACAGATATTTTTGAATCTGCCTTTTAAGCCTTTATGTGATGATAATTGCAAAGGTATAGAGTGTGGAGAAATTGAGAATACGGAAAACGTTGATGATAGATGGAATAAATTGAAAGAGCTGAAAGAAAAACTCGAAAGAAAGGAGAAGTGATATGGCTGTTCCAAAGAGAAAAGTATCAAGTACGAGAAGAGATAAAAGAAGAACACACTGGAAAGCTGCTAAGCCGGCTATTTCCGTTTGTCCAAGTTGTTATCAACCGAAACTTCCTCACAGGGTTTGTAAGCACTGTGGTTATTACAACGGCAAGCAGGTGATTGAGGTAGAAGACTAATTATGAAGATAGTTCTCGATGCTATGGGGGGTGATAATGCTCCCCATGTTCCTGTTTCAGGGGCTGTTCAGGCTGTAAGAGAGCTTGGCTATAATGTGGTTCTCGTTGGGCAGAAAGCTCTTATCGAGGAGGAGCTTTTCCGTTTATCCTATTCCGGTGAAAAAATTGAGATTGTTGATGCCCCTGACCTTGTTGCTATGGAAGACTCACCTTCCGATGTGGTAAAGAAGAAAAAAAATTCATCAATTCATGTTGGGATGAGGCTTCTGAAAGAGGGTAAAGGAGATGCTTTTGTAAGTGCTGGTAATACAGGTGCCGTTATGGCGGTATCTCTTTTTGCTCTCGGACGGATAAAAGGGGTGGACAGACCTGCCATAACCGCAATACTCCCCAATCTTAAAGCGCAAACTTTTCTTCTTGATGTTGGTGCCAACGTTGATTGTAAACCTTCTCACCTTTTACAGTTTGCAATTATGGGTGAGGCTTATGCTCGATATGTTTTGAAAGAGGAAAATCCGAGGGTGGGTCTTCTAAGTATAGGAGAGGAAGATACAAAAGGAAATGAATTGACAAAGGAAGCGTTTGGGTTTCTTTCCGCGGCTAGGGAAAAAGGTTTGAACTTTATAGGTAACGCGGAAGGAAGAGATGTATATACTGGTGATTTTGATGTTATTGTGTGTGATGGTTTTGTCGGGAATGTATGCCTTAAATTGAGTGAAAGTATTGCAAAAATCCTTGCGAAAATTTTAAAAGAAGAGATAGGGAAGCATTTTGTTTCAAAGCTTGGGGCGGTAACTTTGATTCCTGCGATAAAAGGTTTCAAAAAGCGCATAGACTATGCCGAATGGGGTGGTGCGCCGCTTCTCGGTATTAAAAAGCCTGTTATAATAGCTCATGGA
>JALSLT010000047.1 GCA_026988135.1 Desulfurobacterium sp. | reverse complement strand
GATAAAAAATGCGATAAGAGTTGGTGCGGAATTTGCTGAGGCTAATGTTGTTGAGCATATAGAGGAAAATATCCAAAAGTATGGGAAGATAAATGGGGATTAAAATAGCTTCTGTTGGTGCTTATGTTCCTGATAAAGTTCTTACCAATGAGGATCTCGAGAGTATAGTTGAGACTTCCGATGAATGGATAACAACAAGAACCGGTATAAGAGAGAGGCGAATCTCTGAAGTTGAAACAACTTCAGACCTTGCCACAAAGGCGGCCATCTCCGCTCTTAAAAGTGAAATTGCTGAAGATGTTGACCTTTTTATTACCGCTACAGCAACCCCCGATATGTTTTTTCCTTCAACTGCGTGTCTTGTTCAGAGTAACTTAAAAAATAAAAGAGCGGTTGCTTTTGATGTATCTGCTGCTTGTACCGGTTTTATTTACGCTCTTTATGTGGCTGATTCCATAATGAGAACGAAAGAGATAGAAAGAGCGGTTGTTATCGGGGCTGAGAGATTTTCAAAGATAATAGATTGGAACGATAGAACAACATGTATTCTTTTTGGGGATGGTGCAGGTGCTGTTGTTCTTGAAAAAAGTGAAAATGAATGTATTTTGGGATTTGATATAGGTGCTGATGGTTCTTATAAGGATTTGTTACGGGTTGAAAGTATCGGTTCAAATGGTGAATACCCGTGGTATCTCCATATGAAAGGGAATGAAGTTTTTAAAGTTGCGGTTAGGACTATGGCTGGATCTGCAAAAAGAGTACTTGAAAAAACCGGAATTTCTTCTGAGGATATAAAATTGCTTGTTCCCCATCAGGCTAACTATAGAATAATAGATGCCGTATCAAAAAGAGTCGGAATTAAAAATGATAAAATATTCATTAATCTTGATAAATATGGAAATACCAGTGCGGCTTCAATACCTATCGCTCTTTCGGAAGCTGTGAAAAGCGGAAAAGTCGGAAAGGGCGATCTTGTTCTTATGGTTGCTTTCGGCGGAGGTTTTACCTGGGGTTCCTGTGTAGTTAGACTTTAGGAGGTTAGCATGATAGGAACAAAAATATGTGAGATGCTTGGAATTAAATATCCGGTTTTGCAAGGCGGTATGGCTTGGATTGCCGATGGAGAGCTTGCTGCTGCTGTTTCAAATGCCGGAGGACTTGGAATAATAGCCGGTGGAAACAGAAGTGCCGATGAGCTGATAGAAGAGATAAGGAAATGTAAGAATTTAACGGATAAGCCTTTCGGTGTTAACATAATGCTTATGATGCCAAATGCCGAAGAGATTATAGATGTTTGTCTTGACGAAGAAGTTCCTGTTGTTACGACAGGAGCGGGAAATCCCGGGAAGTATATTTCTGCATTTAAAGAAAAAGGGATAAAGGTTATTCCTGTTGTTGCAAGTGATGCCCTTGCCAAAAGGATGGAGAGAATCGGATGTGATGCTGTTATAGCCGAAGGTATGGAAGCGGGAGGACATATAGGAAAACTTACAACTATGGTTTTAATACCTGCTATAGTAAAAGCGGTTTCCATTCCTGTAATTGCTGCTGGCGGTATTGCTATCGGAGAACAGGCGGCGGCGGCTTTTGCTCTTGGTGCCGAAGGAATTCAGATGGGAACAAGGTTTTTAGCTGCAAAAGAGTGTAATATCCATCCAAAATATAAAGAGAAAGTTTTAAAAGCAAGATTTAATCAGGTAACGGTTACAGGAGTAACAACAGGTCATCCCGTAAGGCTTGTTGAGAATAAATTAACTCGAAAATTTGAAGAACTTGAATTTTCAGGAGCTCCAAAAGAGGAACTTGAAGAACTTGGAAGAGGAAAACTCAGACTTGCCGCTGAGCAGGGTGATATTGAATGGGGTTCTATAATGGCAGGGCAAGTTGTCGGTTATGTAAATAAAGAGGAAACTGTGGAAGAAATAATAAAAGATGTTATGGAAGGTGCTCAGAAAGTTATTTCTGCTTTATGTGAGAGATTTAACGGTTAGAGGATAAAGTTATGAAAGTTTTTGAAGGGAAACTTAGAGCTGATGGTTTAAAGTTTGCGATAGTTGTTAGCAGGTTTAACTCTTTTATTACCGATAGACTTGTTGAAGGGGCATTTGATTGTATAGTGAGGCATGGGGGAGATGAATCTTTGATAGATGTTTATAAGGTTCCTGGTTCTTTTGAGCTTCCTCTTGCGGTTAAAAAGGTTGCAAAAAAGGATTATGACGCGGTTATTGCTCTTGGAGCTGTTATAAGGGGTGAAACTCCTCATTTTGATTATGTTGCGGCTGAAGTTAGTAAAGGTATAGCAAATGTTATGCTTGATGTTGAAAAGCCTGTTGCTTTTGGAGTTCTCACAACCGATACTGTTGAGCAGGCAATTGATAGAGCTGGAACGAAGGCAGGCAATAAAGGTTGGGAAGCGGCACTTTCGGTAATAGAGATGGTCGATTTATTTAATGATTGAGATTTAACGGGGTATTTATGGCTCTTTTAAATAGAGAAAAAAGAGAAGCAAGGGCACATGCGGTTTTGATGCTTTACCAGTATGATGTGGGGAATTTTGAGCCTGAAGATATCAAGGATATGTACGGGGAAGAAACCGGAAATTTAAAAGAGGAAATTTTCAGTGTGGCGTGTGCATTGATGGATGAAACTGTTGAAAATCTTAAATCAGTCGATAGTTTAATTTCAAAATATTTAAAGAAAGGGTGGAGAATATCAAGACTTCTTCCTGTTGATAGAGCGATATTAAGAGTTGCCACGGCCGAGCTTTTGGGTAATCCGTTATCTCCTTCTCCCGCTATTATTAACGATGCGGTTGAAATAGCGAAGGAGTATGGAGAGGATGAGAAGTCTTCAAAACTTATAAATGCTATTCTTGATAGGATTTCAAAGGAAAAATGTGGGTAGGTCTTCTTGCAGGGAGCGGAAAGCTTCCTGCCGAGTTTCTAAAAAGTGCCAGAAGTAAAGGTTATCAAACTGTTCTTTTTGCAATTCAAGGTATTACAGATAGGGATATTTATGACCTTGCCGATAAAGTTTACGAGATAAAACCTTTTAAACTGGGAAAGTTCCTTTCTCTTTTAAAAAAAGAAAATCTGTCAAAAATAGCCATTCTCGGTAAAGTTGAACACAAGGAAGCTTTGTCTCTTAAAAACCTTGACTTTAAAGCTGTTACTTTTATGCTGAAATTAAAGGATAAAAGAGCGGAAGGCATTATTGGAGGAATAATAAGAGAGATAGAGAGCGTGGGTGTTGAAGTTATAAATCCTGAATCTTTTCTTTACCATCTACTTCCTGAGAAAGGTGTTATCTGCGGGAAAATTAACTCTGAGATTGAGAAGGATATAATTTTTGGATTTAGAATAGCCAAAGAGATTGCAACCCTTGATGTGGGACAAACGGTTGTAGTTAAAAACGGAATAGTTATTGCAGTTGAAGGGATAGAAGGGACTGATAAATGTATTGAAAGGGCGGGAAATCTCACCGGCGGGGGTTTTGTTGTTTGCAAAGCTGCGAGAAAAAATCAGGATATGAGGATAGATGTTCCAACTGTGGGAATAAATACACTTGAAACAATTGCAAAATATAAAGGGAAGACTCTCTGTATAGAAGCCGGAAAAACTTATATTCCGGAAATGGAAAAATTTAAAGAAGTTGCTTGTAAAAAAGGATTGACTGTAATTGCGGTTTGACAGGTAAAGTTGAAGAAATTTCTTGTAGTGATAAAATAAATTTAAATTAAACTTAATTAAGTGAGGGGAAAGATGAAAGATGGTTCATTGGAGCTTAAAATTCTTGAGAAACTTGAGCAACTGTCTGCCAGGCTTGATAAGATTGAGACTGAGCTGTCTGAGTTTTCCTGTAAAGAAACCGATTTTAAGAAATCACTCAAACCCGAAGAAGTAAAACAGATAGTAGAAGAAGTGTTAGAGAAAAAAACACAAGAGATTTTAGAGAGGATAGATAAACAAGCAGACAGAATGGGAGAAAATTTCAAGGTTATCCAAGATGAAATACTTGATAACCGAATGAAAACTATTGATGCAAGAAATGAAGTGGTAAAAGGGATAAACTACATCCTTGACAACCAAGATGTTATCCTTCAAAAAGCAAACAAACTTGATGAAGATATGTATTCCGTTCTATCAAAACTCAACGAAACAAGAAGAGGCATACTTGACTACTCATCATCACTAAGCGGAATAGAAAACAGCATAAGCAGAGTAATGAGCGACATAGACAGAAAAGAAAGAGGATGGTAATTAACAAAAGT
>JALSLT010000046.1 GCA_026988135.1 Desulfurobacterium sp. | reverse complement strand
AAAATACTCATCATATCTCTGATAATTGGAAAACCTTAACAAACTATCATAGAGAGTTTGCATTTCAAAAAATCCAGTCTTATCACTTGCATAAGTTGCTCTTGGATATGAGTGCCCTCCAAACGGCCTTTGAGCAATTTTTCCATCCTTCGTTCTTGACCATGGACAGCCAAGATGATCCAAAAAATAGACCTCTTCAGGACAATATTCGACAAAGGTTTCCACAGCATCCTGATCAGCAAGAAAATCACTACCTTTAACCGTATCATACTCATGTTTTTCAAAACTATCATCAGAAGAAAGAACAGCTGCAGTCCCCCCTTCGGCACAAACTGAATGAGCTCTCATTAACTGAACTTTTGATACAAGCCCGACATTAACTTCATCTTTTGTTTTCCTTAAAATCTCAATAGCAGCTCTCAAACCTGCAAGTCCGGTACCTAAAATAACAACATCATGGTAGTAAACAGCCATTTCAAATGCCTCTTCAATCTGTTTTTTACTGTTGGATTATAACAAAAACATATTAGTATTCAAGCAATATAGCACAAAAATAAACCCAAAGTATTGACAGATTCTAAAAAATGAAAGTTGCAAAATGATAGACAAAGAAAGAAACCATCCATGCAATAACAAGCTCAACAACAACTATAAGAATAACCCAGAGCTTTGAACCACTCTCCTGATAAATTGCAGATACGGTCGCCACACACGGAACATAAAGAAGAACGAAAAAAAGATACGCAATAGCAGATGCCGGACTAAAAGCTCCTCTCAAAGCCACCGTCAGAGATTCGGCATCTCCGTAAAGAGTACCCATAGTCCCAACCACAACTTCCTTAGCCACACCACCAAAAATCAAAGCCACTACCGGTTTCCAATCGGTTATACCTAAAGGCTTAAAAACAGGTAGAAGAAAATTTCCTATCATACCGGCTACAGAGTGTTCTCCTGCATAAGCAACCCCAAAAGGAAAACTTGCAAGAACCCATATCAGAACAGACGCGAAAAATATAATGGTTCCGGCTTTTTCTATAAAATCTCTAACTTCAATCACAGTTTGGTTTACCACAACCTTTAAAGAGGGAATTTTATAAGCTGGAAGCTCTATAAAAAACTCATCATCATCTTTAACAAAAAACGAGGATAAAATCTTTGAAAACAGCAAAGCGATAAAAATACCGGTCATATAAAGAATCAGAACAATTACTGTTCTATAATTTTCAAAAAAAGCGGCAATAAAAACCGTATATACTGCAAGCCTTGCACTACATGAAATCCAAGGAATTGCAAGCATCGTTATAAGTTTCTGCGCCGGCGAACGCATAGCTCGTGTGGAATAAACCGCGGGAACGTTACATCCAAACCCTAAAATAAGAGGAATGACCGAGGCTCCGGAAAGCCCGAACAACCTCATAAAATTATCCCATAAAGCAGCAGCTCGTGCCATATATCCAGAATCCTCAAGAATGGAAAGAATGATATAAAGAATAAATAAAATCGGAAGAAAAGAAAGAACCGAACCCACTCCGGCAAAAACACCTTTATCTATTATAGATTTCAAAATACCGGGAATCTCAAAAGAGTAAAGTAAAGACGGCAAATAGTCTCTGAAAACCGTTTCAATAACTTTTATGAAGGGGGAACTCAAAGTAAAAGTAATTTTAAAAACCATTCCCATTATGAAAAAGAAAATAGGAATACCTGTTAAAGGCGTTGTAACAAATCTATCTATCTTATCTTCCAAACATTCGTTTTCACACTCTTTTTTTGCTTCAATCACCTCTTTGGCGATATCGGAAGCTATAACAAACCTCTCCCTCGCTATGAAAGCTCCAATATCCTCCCCTTTTCTCTCAAAAAATTCTCTTTTAACTCTTTCAAGAATTTTCCCAAACCGCTCTCCGATAGAAGAACCTAAAACTTCGTCAAGAATTTCCGCATCACCCTCAAAAATTTTAATAGCATACCATCTCGATTTCTCGGGAAAAACTTCTTTAAGTAAAACCGAAAGTTCATCTATAGCTGCCTCTATAGTTTCAGAATATACAGGTTGGAAAACGTTACCTTTCATTCCTCCAAGAGCAACCTCAACTATCTTCTCAGATAAATCACTTAAACCCAAACCTCCGTATGCACTAACCGGAATAACTGACAAACCTAACAAAGTAGAAAGTTTTTTGAAATTAACATTGTAACCCTTTACATCGTCCATCTTATTAAGAACTATTATTGGCTTCATTCCCATTTCAAGAAGCTCAAGAGTAAGATATAGATTCCTCCCGAGAAGAGTAACATCCACTATATCAAGAACAACATCCAATTTCTCTTTCAAAAGAAAATTTCTTGTTACCCTCTCTTCAATAGTATAGGAAGACAAACTGTATATTCCGGGAAGATCTATCAACTTAACGGAAAATCCCCTAAATGTGAAATTTCCCTCTTTTTTTTCAACGGTTACTCCGGGCCAATTTCCAATCTTTGCTTTTGTTCCGCAAAGAGCGTTCATTATAGCCGTTTTACCTACATTCGGATTACCCACCAAAGCGGCTACTATGTCTTTCTTCATATGATCACTCCACCAAAACTCTTTTTGCCATACCTCTTCCCAAAGCAAACCGACTACCGGCAACATCCACAATAATCGGACCGGGAACGGTTTTAACAACCTTTATTCTGGAACCCGGAAAAAGCCCGACTGCAGTCATCCTCTTACAAAAACAGGAAGAACCCTTTATTTCGATAACTTTAACAGATTCACCTTCTTTAACGTCAAGCAATGTTTTCACCAAATAGCACCTCTATAACCTTCTAATTGTTAGAATATATTAACTCTTAAAGAAACGTCAAGGAAACAAAAGAGTTAGAAGAATTACAAGCCATATATTTTATAAATATATTCAATATTAAGCTCGATAAGGGTATAATTTTAGAATGAAATGGACTGTCCTAAAACTAACAAATAGAGCAGCAACAATATTATCGGAAAAAGGCTCCGAAACACCAAGACTTGATGCGGAACTTCTTATGTGTCATCTCTTGAAGTGGGAAAATCGTGTAAAAATATATACTGAACACAACAGGCCAATTTCCCCAAAAGAGGTTGAGAATTACCGACAACTAATAATAAGAAGAGCTAAAGGAGAACCCGTAGCTTACATAACCGGCAAAAAAGAGTTTTTTGGATTTTCTTTTAAAGTTACGAAAAATGTTCTAATTCCAAGGCCGGAAACAGAACTTCTAGTTGAAAAAACTGTTTCACTAATAAAAAAATCAAACCGGCAACATCCTCTTAAAATAGCAGATGTTGGAACAGGCAGCGGTTGCATAATAATAACCATCGGAAAACTTTCCCAACGACCCGCTAAACTTTTTGCCACAGATATTTCTGAAAAGGCATTAACAATCGCAAGAGAAAATGCAAAAATTCACAACATAGATATCTCTTTCATAAAAACAGACCTATTGACCGATTTAGAGGAAAATTTTTCCTTAATTGTTTCAAATCCTCCTTATATACCGTTTAAAGACGAAAGAGTTGATTTGAACGTTACGAAATACGAACCCAAAACCGCTCTTTACGGAGGAAAAAAGGGAACTGAAATCATAGAAAAACTTATAAAACAAAGCTTCAAGCGACTTGTTGAAGATGGTTATCTATTGATTGAAATCGGAGACGGACAAGCACAACAAGTAAAAGAAACTTTTAATTCAACAGGTTTTAAAAATATAGAAACAATAAAAGACCTATCAAGAAAAGAAAGAATAGTTATAGGAGTTAAAAAATGCACAAGTTCATAATTAGAGGTGGAAACCAACTAAAAGGAAAGGTAAAAATATCCGGCTCAAAAAATGCAAGTTTACCTATAATATTCTCCTCCATCCTAACATCTCAAACGGAAATAGGAAACGTACCACTCCTGAGAGATACAAAAACCGCCATTTCCCTTCTTAAAAACATGGGATTTAAAGCGGTCTTTAAAGACGGACAACTTTCCATAATTAAAGAAGCAAACATAAAAACAGAAGCGGATTATGAACTTGTAAGAACTATGAGAGCTTCTATACTTGTTCTCGGCCCGCTCCTTTCCAAGTTCAAAAAAGCAAAAGTTTCTCTTCCGGGGGGATGCGCAATCGGTGCAAGACCCGTTAATCTTCACCTTAAAGCACTTTCAAAACTTGGAGCCGAAATAAAAATAGACCACGGATATATTGTAGCTAACGTAAAAAACAGACTAAAAGGAGCAGAAATTGTTTTCGACTTTCCTACTGTCGGAGGAACAGAAAATTTAATAATGGCAGCTGTATTGGCAGAAGGAAAAACGATAATCAAAAATGCGGCAAAAGAGCCGGAAATCGTTGACCTGGCAAACGCTCTTAAAAAAGCAGGAGCGATAATAGAGGGAGCAGGCACAGATACAATAGAAATAACGGGAGTCGAAGAACTTTCAAAAATGGAACATACTGTAATGCCAGATCGTATTGAAGCCGGAACATTTATCTCTTTTGTAGCAACCGCAGGAGGAGAAGTTGTTATAGAAAATTTTCCGTACCAAACTCTTGAAACCGTAGTAAAAAAATTTCAGGAAACCGGAATGAAAATAGAACGATTAAACAGTAAAACGGTAAAAGTGAAAAAAAATAACCCTTTACAGGGAACAGATATAACCACTCAAGTATATCCGGGATTTCCAACGGATATGCAGGCACAATTTATGGCAACTATGTGCCTTGCTGAAGAAGTATCAATAATAAAAGAGAATATTTTCGAAAACAGATTTCAGCACGTTCTTGAACTTCAGCGACTTGGAAGCAATATCACAATAGACGGTAATACAGCCATCGTCAAAGGCGTAAAAAAACTGATAGGTGCGAAAGTTATGGCTACGGATTTAAGAGCAAGTGCCTCTTTGGTTGCCGCCGGACTTGCAGCAGAAAACACAACAGAAATTTATAGAATTTACCATCTTGAAAGAGGTTATGAGAATCTTGAAAAAAAACTTCAACAGCTCGGAGCAAACATAGAAAAGAGAAGAACAGAACAACCATACTAATCAGAAATTTTCATTTTATTAGAAAGCATCAGAAAAATACTATTTTTTTAGTAGTAAGGACTACATTCCACCCCATATTGAAAATCAAATTTTATGCTACTCTTTATAAATCAGCACCCTATCCTCGAAACCTTTAAAATCTCCGTGTATCGCTTTAGCAACGTATTTAAGAAAAATAGCAAACCTTGACTCACTGCCTCTCCTATAAAGTTTTCCTTTCCATAAAATTTTTACATTTCCTAACTTTTTAACATCATTGGATTTAACAAGCGCAAGAATCCTTCCTTTATTCAGTTGATTTATTATTTCCACAAAAGGCACATCTCTAATAACTTTTCTTTCTGCATAAAAAGGCAAATTATGCCAGAAATAATTCTCCACAATTAAAGGAACCGACTTTTCTATATTTGCTCTTTTAACCGCCCTACCTATTCCATCATACGGTCTAAATCTTTCTACCGCCGGCAACAAACCTACGGTAAATATAAAAAAGAATATGAGAGCTGAAATGAAAGGATACAATTTTATTTCTTTTAACAATAAACAAAAGGGAACAACCAAACCCAATAGTAAATAGAAGTAGTAAGGTAGTTTAAAAAAACAAATAACACCACAGGAAGCTAAAAGAAAAACCAAAGCGGGAATCTGGAAAATTAGAGAATAAACTCTTTTCCATGCCCCACTTTCCGGTTCATAGTTAGCCAAAAAGTATCCCGTCAATATAGAAAGAGCCGGATGCATTTGGATAATATAAGTTGGAATTTTACCTTTGGCTAAAGTAAAAATCCCAAGCATAATAACAATCCAGGAAAAAGGGAAAATCAACTTTTTAAAATGGTTTTTAATATTGAATAATCCGAAATATGCAACAAGCGAATAGGGAAGGAACCCCCAAAGTATAACATTAAAATAAAACAGAGGAGCCAGACCACCACCTTTTTTAGAAACAGCTCTTTTTAATGTTTCTGTCATTAAAACATCAAGAAACTGTCTCCCAAATTTAAAATACATATACAGATACCACCAAAACCCTACTGCTAAAACCAAGGGAATACCTATATGCAACCTAAGAAAACGTAAATCAGTTAAAACTTTTCTAAGATTAAAACTGTTTTCCAAACAGATATATAGGAAAACAATACCCCCGATAATTAAAATATAGGGATAACCTTTTGTTAAAACTGTTAAGCCTAAGGCAAAGTAGGAGAGAAAAATAAAAAGAAATCTCCTTTCCTTATATCCCTTAATAAAGAAATATAAAGTAAAAGTAAAGAAAAATGTTAAAACATTTTCGGGAGAAGCATATCTTGAGTTAACAATAAATTGCAAACTAAGAACCATAACCATCGCCGAAAAAACAGACGTTCGCTTACAAAAAATTTTTCTCGCTATCAAATAGGTTAAAACAACAGAAAAAAATGAAAGGACAACTACCGGCAATCTTGCGGAAAACTCGGAAATTCCGAATATTTTATAAGAAGCAGCTACCAACCAATAGGTCATTGGCGGTTTATTAAACCTGGGAGTATAGTTATAGTAAACATCAAGATAGTTACCGCTTTTAACCATCTCCATTGCAGATTCAGCATAAAAACTCTCGTTAGGTATCCATATATCGTTTACTCCTATATTTTTAAAAAACACAAAAACCGTTAGAAAAAAAAGAAAAAACAAAAACGATTTCTCATATAAACTTCCTTTAATCACCTATTGTCTCTCCTTACCGAAATCAACTTTCACTTTTGATGCAACAAAACGGAGAAGCTCCAGTAATCCTTCTCCCGTAACAGCAGAAACCGGAAAAAACGGATACTTTTTATCCTTAAAATATTTTTTTGTCTCATCAATTATAACTCTATCAGTAACCGCATCAATCTTTGTTCCTACAACTATTTGAGACTTTTTCATAAGAATAGGAGAATAAAGCTTTAATTCCTCATTTATTTTCTCAAATGCCTCATAAGGAGCTCTGGAAAAATCGGAAAGATCTATAAGGTGAAGAAGTATCTTCGTCCTTTCAACATGCCTTAAAAATTCCTGCCCAAGTCCTTTCCCTTTATGAGCACCTTCTATAAGCCCCGGAATATCCGCAACGACAAATAAGAAACCGTCAACTTCTGCTACACCGAGAATAGGTCTTAATGTTGTAAAAGGATAATCAGCTATTTCCGGTTTTGCAGCAGTAATTCGTGAAAGGAATGTTGACTTTCCGGCGTTTGGAAAACCTATAAGTCCGACATCTGCAATAAGTTTCAATTCAAGCTCTACCCACCGCTCCTCTCCAAGTTCCCCGGGCTGGGCAAAATCCGGAGCCTGACGTGTTGATGTGGTGAAAGTAGCATTACCTCTTCCACCTCTTCCACCTCTCGCAACAACAAGCTTATCTCCTTCTTTTATAAGATCCCCTATGATATTTCCGGTTTCAACATCCTTCACTACCGTTCCAACAGGAACCCTTACTATAAGGTCTTCCCCACTTTTGCCGGTTTTTTTGCTACCTTCACCATGCCTTCCCCTTTCAGCCTTATAATGCTTCTTGTTTTTAAAATCAAGGAGTGTGTGAATATTTTTATCTGCTATAAAAATTACACTCCCACCTCTGCCTCCATCTCCACCGGCAGGGCCTCCCTTAGGAATAAACTTTTCTCGTCTAAAAGCAACACAACCGTTTCCACCATCTCCACCTTTTACAAAAACTTTAGCTTTATCTATAAAATTGCTCCTCATTTTACCTCACAAAAATTCAATTGGAATATAAATAGAAAAATAGAAAGATAGACCGGTAAGTCAATTGAAAACCTAATATGATTTCTGCCTATATCCAATTGGAAAAAAGTTGAAGACCTGTATCCTCAGGAAAACTACACACAACATTCATATTTTGAACAGCTTGACCAGAAGCTCCCTTCCCAATATTATCAATAACGGAAACCACTATACCTATACCGGTTTTCTCATCTTTCGTTACATATATATCACAGAAATTTGTTCCTGCAACATTACAAGTCTCAGGTGGCTTATCCTTCACTCTTACAAAATATTCCTCTTTATAAAATTGCCTGTAAACAGTTCTTAACTTCTCTTCTGAAAAAGGAGTTTTAAAGTAGATAGTCGAAAGTATCCCTCTATTCATAGGAACAAGATGAGGCGTAAATCTAACAGATGAAACTCCCAATTTCTCGGCTATTTCAGGTCCGTGGCGGTGATTTTCTATTGCGTAAGCTCTAAAATTATTATTCACTTCACAAAAATTAAGAGAAACCAAAGCTTTCCGTCCTGCCCCGGTAATACCAGATTTACTATCGGCAATCACAGGAAAATTAACATCCAAAGCACTCGACACCTTCGCAGGATAAAGACCAAGGATAACACTTGTAGGATAACAACCCGGATTGGCGATAATACTTTTTTTCCTTATCTCTTCTCTGAAAATTTCAGGTAAGCCGTAAGCCGCTTTACAAAAAATCTCTTTGGCACTATGCTTTACATCGTAAACCTTTTCATACACTTCAGGATGAGTAAACCTAAAATCGGCACTGAAATCTATTATTTTTAATTGACTTTCAGTTTCATACAACTCTTTAACGATAGGAAAAGCCGTTTTGTGAGGAAGACAGAGAAAAACAACATCGGATATTTCGGCTATTTTCTCTTTTTCATACCTCTCAAATTTCAAAAAAGAGATAGAAGAATTGCAAAAGTGGGGAAAAACCTCCGACAAGCATTTCCCTTCGTACTGCCGTGACGTAATTGATACGATTTGAACAAAAGGATGATAGAGTAAAAGGCGGAGAAGCTCCGCCCCCGTATATCCCGAAGCACCGATAACAGATACTTTAACGCTTTGACCACTGATATCTTGCACGTGCCCCTCTTTGTCCATATTTCTTTCTCTCTTTAATACGGGCATCTCTTGTAAGGAAACCGCTTTTCTTAAGAGGAGACCTTAATTCCGCATCAAAGGCAAGAAGAGCCTTGGCAATACCGAATTTTACAGCGTCAGCTTGAGCAGACTTCCCTCCACCCTTAACTGTACACCATACATCGAATCTTCCATTCATACCTGTAACATCAAAAGGCTGTTCCATTATTTTAAGAAGAGCAAGTCTCCCAAAATAAACTTCAGCATCTCTTTTATTTACTGTTACTTTTCCCGTTCCGTTTGGGATTATCCAAACTCTTGCAATTGCTGTCTTTCTCTTTCCTGTTCCGTAATATCTCATTTCAGCCATTGAGTCCTCCATTAAAACTCAAGAGGTTTAGGATTTTGTGCAGTGTGTGGATGCTCAGGTCCTGCATATACCTTAAGCCTTTTTAATCTTTTATCTCTCAGTTTGTTCTTAGGAAGCATACCTTTAACAGCTAACTTTATAACTTCCCCGGGTTTCTTTTGAAGCATTTCTCTTAAAGTAGTTTCCTTAAGATTCCCGAAGTAACCAGTGTACCTGTAATAAATCTTACTATCAAGTTTTTTTCCGCTTGTGTAAATCTTTTCGGCATTCACAACAACCACAAAATCTCCTCCGTCCACATGAGGAGTATAAGTTGGCTTATGCTTAGCCATAAGAATCCTTGTAATTTCAGTTGCAAGTCTTCCAAGAGTTTTGCCAGTAGCATCTACAATGTACCAGTCTCTTTTCACTTCTTCCTTCTTCTGCATGAAGGTTTTCATTATAAATCCTCCGAAAGTAGGCGTTTTCAAAAACGCCGAAAATGTAGCGGGCAGGCGAAATTTACTACAGAGAGCTTCAATTGTCAAGTACTCCGAAGAACTTAAAAAATTCTAACTTTATTTTTCAAAAAGTTTAGAAACAACCTGTGGTGTAATAAAGAAAGAAAGAAAAAATCTTCCTTTTTTCTCAATAATCTTAACCATACCACCTTTCTTGAATTTTATTCTTGATGGATTGATACATAAAAGCTCATTCATAAAAATAGAAAGCTCCGGCTCATGAGCTACAATAATTATATTGTTGTTATATCTTTCTAAAACTTCAAGATAATCTTCAACTTCCGCGTCAGGTTCCAAAAGCTTTGAAACTTCAAGCTTTTTACCCGTAATATCTTGCAAAATTTTTGCGGTTTTCAATGCTCTTTCACAAGGGCTCGAGACAATAACAAAATCTTGTGGTAAAAGATTTTTTATATTAACAGCAAAAAACCGGAAATCCTCAATACCTTCTCCCGTTAAAGGTCTTTTACAGTCGTCTCCCTCCCAATCTTCTCCATTAACTGCCTTTCCATGCCTTACGAGAAAAATCTTCCTCACACTTTCACCTCTCTAATCCACCGCTCAAAATATTCTTGGGAGTTAAAGTCTCTCTTATCCGGTCGGAAATAATTTCCGTCGGAAAGTAGAATTCTAACTTTTGATGTGTCTTTAAGTTGAGTTTCAAGAATTTGCTTTAAAAATTCCTTTGGCTCCGGAGATACTACAGGAACAAAAGATTCCACCCGTTTATGGAAATTTCTCGGCATCCAGTCAGCACTACTTATGTAAATTTCCTCTTTTCCTTTGTTTTTAAAATAGAAAATTCTCGCATGCTCGAGATACTTCCCAACAATGCTTATAACTTTTATATTTTCACTTATGCCTTTAATACCCGGCCTTAAACAGCAAATACCCCTAATTATAAGATCTATCTTAACTCCTTTCATAGAAGCTCTGTAAAGAGCTCTTATAACTTCAGGATCAACAAGAGAATTCATCTTGGCAATAATCCTTCCATCCTCCCCGGCTTCCATCTCTGCTTCTATCAATTGCAACACTTTCTTTTTGAGTGTAATTGGAGACATATATATTCTATTAAGTTCCGGGGGATGAAAGTACCCTGTCATAACATTGAAAAGTTTAGAAACATCTTCACCTATTACAAGGTCGGCAGTCATAAAAGCTATATCCGAATAAATCTTCGCAGTGGAAACATTATAGTTACCCGTTCCTATATGGATATATCTTCTTATAGTATCATCCTCTTTTCTCACAATCATTAAAAGTTTTGCATGGGTTTTTAGTCCCGGAACCCCGTAAACAACGTGAACACCTTCCTCTTCCAGTTGCTTCGCCCAACTTATATTACTCTCCTCATCAAATCGCGCCTTAATCTCAACAACTGCAACAACTTCCTTGCCGTTCTGTGCAGCCTTCTTAAGGGCTTCCACTATCAGAGAATTTTTCCCCACTCTATAAAGAGTCTGTTTTATAGCAAGAACGTTAGGATCTTCGGCAGCATCTTCAATAAGATCAACAACCGGATCTATCGATTCATACGGATGAAATAGTGCAACATCTTTCATTTTCAAAACAGAAAAGATATCTATATTGAAAATACTCGGATAATATGGTGTATAGACGGGAAACTTCAAAGCCGGACGATCTATATCGTAAATTTTCCACAAATCGGGAAGGTTTAAAGGCATATTCAAGTGGAAAACATCCTCTTCGTGAAGCTCAAGTTCGTCCTTGAGAAAATTTATCATATATTCGGTACAACCATTTGCTTCCAGTCTTACAGGCTTACCAAACCTTCTTTTCCTTATCCCTTTTTCAATTTCTTCAAAAAGATCATCAGCTTCATCTTCCTGAATAACAATATCTGCATCTCTGGTTATTCTAATGCTGGCAACATCGGTTATGTTCTGCTCAGGAAATAAACTCTCTATATGATGAATTATAAGGTCCTCAAGAAGAATATAATGGAGCCCCTCTCCACTGCTTTTAAGCTTTATAAATCGAGGCAGATTCTTCGGAACAGGAACAAGTCCGAACTTTAACTCTTCATCATGAATTTCAACTATTACGTTAAAACTCAAATTCGAAAGATGAGGAAAAGGATGGGTCAAATCCACTGCAAGGGGAGTTAAAACAGGATAAACAAACTCGTAAAAATATCTATCGGCAAGTTTCTTCAGTGTTTTATTCAACTTATCGTACTGATGGATAAAAATCGATTTTGATTTTAACTCTTTCACAATCTTCCTATATTGAACGGAAGTTTCTCTTAACAAAACTCTAGTTTTTTGTGAAATTTTCCCTAACTGCTCTTTTGGTGTCAATCCGTCAGGCGAAGACTTTCCTATTCCAGCAGAAATCTGTTGTTTTAAACCTGCAACTCTTATCATAAAAAACTCATCGAGATTCGTGAAAAAAATCGCTAAAAACTTTACTTTCTCAAGCAAAGGATTTGTTTCATCCTTAGCCTCTTCCAAAACCCTCCTGTTAAACTCAAGCCAACTTAACTCCCTGTTTATTAGCAGCTTTGGACTTGAGAGATCTAATGCTTTCCTCATTATTCACCACCTTTTCAAAAAGGATTCCTTCACGAATACTATACCTTGAGATAATAAGCTCCTTACATTTAAATATATCCATCAATTCTAAAGCAACCACAACCGCAACCAGAATAGTTCTCGTTCTCTCTATCGGAATTTTATATTTTTCTGTTAACTCAATAGGTTTAAGTTCGACTACTTCTTCTATTATCTGTTTTAAAAACTTTTTCTTCATTCTTCTCCTGCCTGCAATCTTTTTGGCAGCTCTGATACTTCCCCCTATTCCAACTAATTTTTCCGATTCTCCAAATATCCGTTTATCTTTTTTCACAACTTCTTCCACTTTTGCTTTTATACATTCAATACTAAAAGATTCTCCAATCTTACAATCGGGAAACTCAAGAGTACCAAGAGGATAACTTTTACAAATCTTTATCTCCCCGTTTTCTATCCTACATATTTCAAGACTCCCACCGCCTATATCAAATGTTATAAAATTTTTCGGCTTAACATCAAGCATAGCACCCAGGGTTGAATAGTAAGCCTCTTCCTCTCCTGAAAGAACTTCTATATCAAAAATCGGCTTAAGCTCTTCAATCAACTTTTCCCCGTTCTTTACTACTCTCAAAACATAAGTAGCAAAGGCAATAACACGGGAAGGCTTAAAATAGGAAAGCCTGTCTTTAAAAGTCTCAAGAGCCAACTTTAACTTTAAAATCCCTTTCTCATTAAGATATCCTTCACTATCAACATATCTTAAAAGTCTCAGATAAACCGATTCTTTAAAAATCTGCTTAAATTTTTTCTTTTCTATATCAACCCGATAAACCGCCAATTTAACCGTATTCGAACCAATATCTACAATAGCTATCGTTTCCAAATTTACCTATCCGTTTTTAAGATATTTCAAACACTTTTCAACTTCCCACTTACTTCCAAGAATAACGGGGACTCTCTGGTGAAGCTCCTCAGGAACCACATCAAGTATAGATTTTTCCCCGGTAATTGCCATCCCACCGGCATTTTCAACTATAAAAGCCATAGGACTTCCCTCATAAAGTAATCTTAATTTTCCGTTTCTATTTTTTATATCTGAAGGGTAAATAAAAACTCCGCCTTTAAAAAGTGTCCTGTGAACATCAGCCACCATAGAACCGACATATCTTAAAGTATATTTTTCCTCTTTCAAGCTATCTATAAATTTCCTTAAACCATCACTTTCCCATTTATCGTAGTTAGCTTCATTAATTGAATAAATTTTCCCCTTTTCCGGCATTTTGAGATTTTCTTCAACAAGCATAAAATTCCCGGTTTCGGGATCAAGGGTAAAAACAGAAACGAAGCCTCTGAAAGCAAGCACAAGCATAGTACTCGGACCATAAATAACATACCCGGCAGCTATCTGTTCCCTTCCGGATTTTTTTATATCTCCTTTATGGATAGAAAATATTGTCCCTATACTTATATTTACATCTATATTGGAAGAGCCATCAAGCGGGTCAAAAGCTATTGAATAACCGGAATCGGAAAGAATAAGGCAGTCCTCTACCTCTTCCGATGCAAGCATACACGCTTTACCAGTACATTTCAAAGTTTCCGTGATAATATCGTTAGCAAGCTCATCAAGCTTCTGAACAACTTCTCCCTGAACGTTAATCTTCTCCGCAGAACCTAAAACATCAAGTAAAGATGCTTTTCTAACTTTTCCGGCTATTATCTTTGTCGCAGAAGTTATCTCTCCAATTATCAAAACAAGATCATCATCTATAAAAGGATTTTCAATCGATTTTTGAAAAAGATACGTTATCAATGGAACCATTTAAAACCTCCTAAAGTTTTTCAAGTGTTTCCTTTAAACTTTTTCTTATCATATCCTGATCAAGCTCAAAGTTCGCCTTATCTTTAATATCGAAAACAACAACAAGTGCATTCTCTTTTTCCAAGTTATACACACCATAAGCAAATTTGCTTGTCAGATTCAGTAAAAAATCCACAAAGCCACTTCCTTCACAATTATCCTTTATGCCGGCAATGAACAATTCATAAGGAATTTTAAAATTAACATCAACTCTTAACATACTACCTTCTATTTTCAAAATACCATCTTTGTCAAAAAGGAAAATTCCATAGAAAAAGTTTTTGGAAAATATCTTGGAACAAAGTTCCAAAGCACTTTTAAACCTCTCACCGTCCAAGATAAGCTCATCATAAACTTCTTGGATATTCGTTTCTATCTCCAAAATTGCACTTTCCGCTTCCTTTTCAACCTTATAAAGCTCAAAAAACGACATCAGGGAAGAAAAATTGCAATTTAAATTTTTCTCTACCGGTTTCTTGCACGGCTCAAGGTCAACACTTCTAACCTCTTCTGAATTTTTAATAATAGTTTTTAAAGCACTCTCTCCTTCCTGTTCCGAATATGAATTTTTATATTCAACACGAACAATAACTCCACTTTTGATGTAGATAGTTCCCTCTGCACTTTTCATATTTATGCTGATAACCCAACATCCACCTGTCCCTATAAGTCCAAAAAGAATCTCTTCAAGTTTCATATTTTTCTTTCCTTTTCTTAATAATAGCTTCCATCTCTTTAACAACTGACTCCAACCATGAGGAAAGCTTCGCCATAACTTTATCCGTAGAAAAACCCGCTGAAACAAGTGTAGGATCACATATCCATATAAGATAAATACTGAACTCTTCTCCACCATGTTTCAAGATAAAAACTTCTTCCATAGATTCTGTTCTGTAGATAACAACTTCTGTTTTTTTAAACAGATTTCCCTGCAAAGATGCCCCTGACTTCTCATGAAATTTTGATACCGTATCAAATATCTTAACTCCGTAAGGAAAGAGCCTATCAACCTTGTAATAAGTATTTTTTTCTCTTGAAAATATTTTCAAGCCATCTGACGAAACAATAGCATGGGCTATCCATTCTCCGGTTTCTATCTCTTCCGAACGTTTTGTCAAAATATCCATTATTGTTCCGATTCCTTTATCATTTTCCGCAGAAAACAGTTTTTTAAAAAAGTTAAACATGGAATTCCTCTCCAAAAAAATACTGGAAACATTATAACATTAAGAACTTCTTAATAAATTCCCTCCAATTCCCCGAGGGAATCTCAACATGCTCTACCGAAAGGAATGTGGGATTTAAAAAATATACCCATGCATCAAGAAAATCTCTATATGGTAATAATCTAACCGATTTTTTTTCTCTACAATAAAAACTCTTTTCAGGTAAGTTTTTAAAAAAATCCTCAAAAGCATCTATCGCTTTTAACGTAATTGAATCAACACGGTAAATTTCTCCGAAAACTTTCCCTTTTCCCTCTATCACAGCAGGATATCCTTTGTTAAGATAAAGCAACTTGGTTCCATAAAGTATCCCGTAACCGACAAACTCCATATCAGACAAGAAAACATTAGCAGAAAAACCTGACATTAAACTTCCATAAACGAAAAGAAGTTGAAACATTCTTTTCTCCAACATAAAGAAAATTCACCTTAGTGAATTTTACATTAAGAACAACAAACAAACAATAAAAAAAAGCCCCTCATAACGAGGGGCTTTTAAATAAATTTTGTAAAAATTTACGCAAACATTAACTTTTGCAATAACACTTTTTTTCTATCAAGTTCCTCTTGGAGCTTTCTATTCCTGTCCAACTCTTCTTCCGGTAGTCCCTCTATCTCTTTTTCAATAGAGCTTATTTCTTCTTTTACCTTTTCGACAGAAATTTCATCCGGCTTAAAAATATCTCTAACAGCAATCAGAACCTGATCCTGCTCTACCTCAAGAAAACCATCGTAAACATAATACTTTTCTTCTTCTCCGTTACTATTGATAAAAGTTACGGAGGCAGCATTAAACTTATAAAATTCAGGTTGATGAGAAGGAAGAACGCCTATCATGGAATCATCCATATCCACATAAACCTCTTTTACCTCAGCACCGTAATGCTTCCCCGTAAGAGAAGCCAATTTTAAATCCACTGTTGTCAATGTCTTTTTAGCAGCCATCAATCAGCTCCTTTTAAGCTTTAGCTTCTGCTTCTTTAAGCAATTTTTCACCTTTCTCTATAGCTTCCTCAATGTTACCAACCAGATAGAAAGCATTCTCGGGGAGATGATCAAGTTCCCCGCTAACTATCTTCTCAAAACCTTCTATAGTTTCTTCAATAGTCACATATCTACCCTTCATACCTGTAAAAACTTCAGCTACATGGAACGGCTGTGTAAGGAACAGCTGAATTCTTCTCGCTCTATGAACGACAAGTTTATCCTCTTCAGAAAGCTCTTCCATACCGAGAATAGCAATAATTTCGAGAAGCTCTTTATATCTTTGAAGATAACTTTGTACTTCTCTAGCAACTTTATAGTGTCTTTCTCCGACATATTCCGGAGATAGCATCCTTGATGTTGACTCGAGAGGATCAACAGCGGGATAAATACCCTGCTCGGCAAGACCTCTTGAAAGAACCGTCGTAGCATCAAGATGCGCAAAAAGTGTAAACGGAGCCGGATCTGTAAAGTCATCGGCAGGAACGTAAATAGCCTGAACAGATGTAATGGAACCCTTCGTAGTAGAAGTAATTCTTTCCTGAAGGCCACCAACCTCCGTAGCAAGTGTCGGCTGATAACCAACCTCCGAAGGAATTCTACCCAAAAGAGCAGAAACTTCCGAACCGGCCTGTATAAATCTAAACATATTATCTACAAAAAACATCATATCACGACCTTCAACATCACGGAAATACTCCGCCATTGTTACACCTGTCATAGCAACACGCCATCTATTTCCAGGAGGTTCATTCATCTGTCCGTAAACAAGAACCGTATTTTCTAAAACGCCTG
>JALSLT010000045.1 GCA_026988135.1 Desulfurobacterium sp. | reverse complement strand
TCCTTCTCACGGAGAGCCTGTTGAAAAAGTTGCTGAGATTTTAAAAATAAATAAAGAGACTATTTTAAGAGTGGAAAGGGCTGTTATTAACTCTCTTGGAGATGGGGAAAAATTAACGGAAGATGTCCTATCTGATGTGTGCAGTATCTTAAATTTAACAATTAAAGATTCTTACCACTACTTTTTAATAAGAGCTGCTATCCATTCCTATCTTTCCTATTTAAGTGGGCTTGGGAAGATATCTTTTAGAGTTTCGGATAACCGTTTAGTCTGGTTTTCAAAAAATCATTAAATATAATATCCTTGTCTTTTAATATATTTAGAACTATTGAAAACTAAAATGTTTCGCCTTTATCGTCCTCTCTATCAAATTAGAGATTAGATTAGAATTTTGTGTAGGCCCTATCTTCAAGACGAAGACAGGACCTAATGTAGCTCATCTGCTACTAAACTACTATCTCCTCCATAATCACTACCACCCCAGGTAACAACACTTCCATCCTCTTTTAATGCTGCAAAAGCCTTAAAATTTTCCCACATTCCAGGATAATGACCCGGGAAAACAGTTTTTCCAAAATTAGAGAAATCTATAATTTCCATTGATAAATCATCCCAATCTTTTTGTTGTTCAGATCCTCCACATCTTCCTATAAAAATTAGTGCAAAGATTAAAAAAATTGCATACCAGACCCTCTTTCCTCTCATTTCTGCCTCCTCCTGCAAAAATTTGATTTATAATTTAGAATTCCTCCTAAAACAAAATTTTGCGATAATTATGGAAGCTATATCATAATGAGGATTAAAATCTGCAAAAATGCTTTTTCTAGATTTTTGGTCTTAATTTTTGGGAGCAGTACACTTTAAAGCCCCCCTTTTTTTTATTATCTATTTTTAATTGCAAATTTTTCTCAATGTTTTAGTTTTTTTTTAAATTAATTTTATTCTTGAAATCCGCAGTTTATCGGGTAAAATAAAAGTAAATAAAAAACAGGGAGGTTCTTATGGACAGGAGAGATTTTATAATCAAAAGTGCTTTAGGAGGAGCAGGTCTTCTTATTTCTGGTGCTACCGGGAAAGTTTTTGCTTCAACAAAAAGTTCAAAAAAGCCGCCTTATCCTTATAAGCCTATAGACCCTGCAATGATAGAAAAAAAGGCTTATGACTATTACTTTAAGGGTCATTGCGCTTATGGGGTTTTTGCTTCTATCCTTGATACATTAAAGGAGTCTGTAGGTGGTCCTTATATTGGTATTCCAGGAGAGTTACTTGAGTACGGTAGAGGTGGAATTAACGGCTGGGGAACAATTTGTGGTGCTTTAAACGGTGCAGCAGCCATAACTTCAATTTGTTGTAAAGGCTGGAAAAATGTGATTGATGCTCTTTATAAGTGGTATAGTGAAGAACCGTTACCTGTATATAGACCTAAAAAAGGCAGAAAATACGATGGTGTTATACCTGCTTCTATAGCCACATCTCCAATTTGTCACATTTCTGTTATGAAGTGGTGTGAAAAGACAGGATTCGCTTATGATAGCAAAGCAAGGTCTGAAAGGTGTGCAAGAATTACCGCAGATGTTGCAAAAAAACTTGTAGAGCTTTTAAATGCTTATCATGGTGGGGTTTTCAAACCTGTCAAGGTTCCAGGTATTTATAAAACAAAAATGGAATGTACAACCTGTCATACAATGAAAATAGGTAAATAATTATTTCAAAGTTGAAGTTTTTATAAAAAGGGAACGGAAAATCGTTCCCTTTTTTTCGAAAAAAATTTATAAAAGACTATTTTCTTGACTTTTTTGTTTTCTGAAAATAAAATTTCTTTGAAATCATTTTTGGGAGGGAATAATATGGCAACTAAAATTATTGAAATTGAGGGAATTGGTAAATCTTATGCTGTAAAACTTGAAGCTGCCGGTATAAAGACAGTTGAAGATTTGCTTGAAAAAGGAGCTACTGCAAAAGGAAGGGAAAAGATATCAGAAAAAACAGGTATATCTACCAAACTTATTCTTGAATGGGTGAATAAAGCTGACCTTATGAGAATAAAAGGTATAGGTCAGGAGTACGCTGATTTATTAGAAGCTGCCGGAGTTGATACTGTTCCGGAACTTTCAAGAAGAAATCCTCAAAATCTATTTGAAAAGTTAAAAGAAGTAAATGAAGAGAAAAAACTTGTTCGTCAATTACCAAGTTTGAAAAAGATAGAAAACTGGGTTGAACAGGCAAAGAATCTTCCTAAAAAAGTTACCCATTAAATACTTGTACTTTTAAAAATAGGAAGGGGAGAGATTTCTCCCCTTGTTTAGAAACTTAATCCGGCTTCAAGGTACGGTCCTTTAATTGTTATATCTGAAGAGATATCCTCTATATCATCAATTTTAAGCTTCTCATATCTGTATCCAGCACCTATGAACATAAGGGGTATGGGAGAATATCTAACTTCTGCCTTTGCATCAACAAATTGATTGCCAGAATAACCTATCCACTTGAGTTCTGTATTTACTCTAATGGGTCCTACACCAAAATCTCCCTGACCGTAGAGCATTGGAAGTGGCACCTGAAAGTCAGTTGATTCATCGAGATTAAGGGTAGAAGATTTAACGGAAGCATAACCGTCAATGTATTTAAGTGTTAAACCGAAATTTACATGTGTTGTTCCAAGTGTCGCAAGTCCAAGAAACGGGAGTCCCCAGTAGAGTGTTAAATCGTACTGGTCAAGT
>JALSLT010000044.1 GCA_026988135.1 Desulfurobacterium sp. | reverse complement strand
GATTGTGTAAGGCCTGTGACTTACTTTCTCCAATTCATTTAAAAGTTCGGGAAGTTTATCCTTGAATAGTTGAGTTTCCCCCGCTTTTATCATATCAATTGCTTTTCTATATATTGCTGTGGTAACGGCCACATAATAAGAGCTTTTTACTCTGCCTTCTATTTTAATGGAATCAACTTGTAGAGAGTAAAGTTTATCAAGAACGGGAAGTGCACATAGATCTTTTGAGTTGAATATGTAGGTGCCATGATTATCTTCTTCTATGGGATAAAGTTCTCCGGGTCTTTTTTCTTCCATGATATAATATTTCCAACGGCAACTTTGAGAGCAAGCCCCATAGTTTGCATCTCTTTTTGAAAGGTAGTTTGATAAAAGACACCTTCCGGAGTATGCCATACACAAAGCTCCGTGAACAAATACTTCTATTTCCGTTTCCGGGACGTGATTTTTAATCTCTCCGATTTCTTTTAGTGAAAGTTCTCTGGCGAGGACTACTCTTGATGCTCCCAGTTTTTTATAGATTTTTACCGTTTCGTAATTTGTTATATTTGCTTGGGTGCTTACGTGTATCGGAATATCAGTTAAATTTTTTGCTATGGAAAGAGTTCCTAAATCGGAAATGATAAAAGAGTCCGGTTTAAGAGTGGATAGTTTCTTAATAATGGTTTTGACTTCAGGTATGTTTTGATTTTTCATGAAAGCGTTTATTGTTACATAAACCTTTACTGCATGTTTTTGAGCATACTCGATTCCTTTTGCTAATTCGTCGAGTGTGAAATTTCTAGCTCTTTCTCTTAAAGAAAATTTTTTTACTCCGGCATAAACAGCATCTGCCCCGTAATCAACTGCCACTTTTAACTTTTCAAGAGTACCTGCCGGTGATAGAAGTTCCATAATGTTTCTCCGTAAATATTTTAAATTAAAAATAGCCGTTTATTGCCACTATTCAAGAAATTTCTTAACTTTTTAAGGAATTAAGATATTTGAGAGGGTTTATGTATTCAGTCGGAATAGATATAGGGTCAACAACCATAAAGTGTGCTGTTGTTGATAGTGATGGCAAATTACTATTTCATAAATATGAAAGACATGAGGCAAATCAAGGGTGGAAACTTTATGCGTTTTTAGAGGAGATAGAAGAGCGATTCGGAAGAAATTTCTCTATCTATATGACCGGAAGTGGCGGTACTGTTTTTTCTGAAATTATAAAATCCGGTTTTATTCAAGAAGTGAATGCTGTCAGTATCGCAGTTGAAAAGTATGAACCTGATACAGGAACCGTTATTGAGCTGGGGGGGCAGGATGCCAAAATGATATTTTGGCAAAAGAGAAAGAATAGAAAAATAACAACTATGAATGATAAGTGTGCAGGAGGTACCGGAGCAACAATTGATAGAATTGTTAGTAAACTCAAAATATCTCCTGATATTGCTGTTGCTGTAGCCTATTCACAAGATAAAGTTTATCCGGTGGCTGCCAAATGCGGTGTTTTTGCAGAAACGGATATTACGGGACTCCAAAAGTGTGGAGTCCCTTCCGAAGATCTTCTTATTTCTCTTTTTGATGCGATAGTTTTTCAGAATTTAAACGTTTTAACCAGAGGATATAGCATAAATCCGAAAGTTTTACTTTTGGGTGGTCCTAATACCTTTTATGAGGGACTAAGGGAAGCATGGAAGTATCATATTTTAAAACTATGGAAAGAGAAGGGGATAAAAGGTTTTTCTGATGATATTAGATTTCCTGATAACGGAAAGATTTTTGCTGCTATTGGAGCTGCTGTTTATGGATTGCAGGAGGGGGTTTTATATTCCGGAAAGGAGCATTTAAAAACTTTTTTACAAAAGGGAGAAAATGCAGTAAAAGAGAGAATTGGAGCTTCGGGTCTTGTTAAAGATAAAAATGAGATTGAGGAATTTATTAAAAAAGTTTTTGTATCGTCTGTTTTTGAAAGAGAGGTTTGTAAAGGGGAAAGTATAGATGTTTTTATGGGTATAGACGGAGGTTCTACATCTACTAAGATAGTTTTAATTGATGAGAATAAGAGAATTGTTGAGAAGGATTATATTCTTTCAGCCGGTAATCCCATAATGGATGTTAAAAAACTTTTTAAAAGAATAAAAAAACGTTTAGATGAAAAGGGTGTTTTTCTAAATGTAAAAGGAGTGGGTGTTACAGGTTATGCAAAAGATATGATAAAAAGTGTTCTTGGGGTGGATATCGCTGTTGTTGAAACAGTGGCACATGCAGTTTCGGCTCAGAATTTTTTTAAAAATATTGATGTCATTATAGATGTTGGTGGTCAAGATATAAAGGTTATTTTTATGTCTAACGGAAGAGTTAAGGATTTTAAGCTTAATACTCAATGTTCGGCAGGGAACGGTTATTTTCTTCAAACGACCGGGGAAAGGTTCGGCTATTTTGTGGAGCAATATGCTCGTATTGCATTTGAAGCCAAGCATGTTCCCGATTTCAATTATGGATGTGCAGTATTTCTTGAACAGGATATTGTTGATTTTCAACGTCTGGGATGGAAACCTTATGAAATAATGGCAGGGCTTGCAAAGGTTTTGCCTAAAAATATCTGGCTTTATGTTGTTCAAGAGCCTAATCTCCGAAAATTTGGAAAGCGGTTTCTTCTTCAGGGAGGGACTCAGAGGAATTTTGCAGCGGTTAAAGCGCAGTATGATTTTATAAAGGAAAAAGTTCCGGATGCAGAAGTTTTTGTCCATCCGATAACCGGAGAAGCCGGTGCTTTTGGGGCTGCTATTGAAGCTATGAAAACAGAAACCACTGTTTTCCCGGGATTTAAAAAGGTGGAAAACTTA
>JALSLT010000043.1 GCA_026988135.1 Desulfurobacterium sp. | reverse complement strand
TCTTCTACAACAGGTCTTGGTCCCACAACACTCATATCACCTTTAAAAACATTAAAAAACTGAGGAAGCTCATCAAGACTGTATTTTCTTAGAAATTTACCTATTGGAGTAACTCTCGGGTCATTTTTAAGTTTAAATGTACGTTCCCACTCTTCTCTTGCTTTAGGATTTTCCTTTAAAATCTTCTTTAATCTTTCCTCTGCATCAGGATACATACTTCTAAATTTTAATACCTTAAATTTTTTGCCTTTATATCCAATTCTTTCATGTCCAAAAAAAACACTTCCTCCATCGGTTAGCTTTATGGCGACTGCAATCGGAATCATCACAGGTAAAGTTATTCCAATTGCAAATAGCGAAAAAACAACATCAAAAGGTCTTTTCCACCAAGGGATTTTAGATTCCTTTTTCAACTTAATCCTCTTGTTTGTTTTTTTAATTATAACTTTTCAGACTTTTCGGTCACTGCGTTTTTTCAGAGCGGCAAAGAAAAAGTTATTCTAAGTATTTTTCTCCGTCATCCTGAGCGTTCCCTTTCAGTCATTTTGAGCAAAGCGAAAAATCTCTGTTTTTTTAGATCCTTCGGCTACTACGTAGCCTCAGAGTGACGTGTAAAGTAACATTATGAGACATTCATTCTGTCATTCTGAGGGCGCAGCCCGAAGAATCTCATCCTTTACCAAGGTTTTAGACTCTTCGGCTGCAAAGCAGCTTCAGAGTGACGGGAAAATGGTCATTCTGTGCGATAGCGAAGAATCTCCCCTCCGCCAACATCGGAGACTCTTTGGTCACTTCGTTCCCTCAGAGTGACGATGAAAAGTCATTTTGAGGGTTTCTCTCTGTCATTCTGAGCGTCAGCGAAGAATCTCACTCCCTAAAATATCTGTCCTCAAACCTTACTATATCATCCTCTTCCACATATTCTCCCACCTGAACTTCTATCAATTCAAGAGGTATCTTCCCAGGATTGATAAGTCTGTGTTTTCTTGTTTTCGGAACAAAAATACTTTCATTCTCATGAACAAAGATTTCCTTTAAATTTCCACTATCATCTTCAAGAATAACCTTTGCAGTTCCTTTTACCACCACCCAATGTTCACTTCTGTGGTAGTGAAGCTGTAAGCTTAAAGCTTCTCCAGGCTTCACGGTAATCCTTTTTATTCTGTATCTATCTCCTTTCTCAAGCTCAGTGTAGCTTCCCCATGGGCGATAAACTGTTGTATGAAATTCTGTTAAATGCTTAAAATCCTTATTTTCTTTTAACTTTTTTACAACTTCTCTAACCTTTTGACCTTCTCCCTTTTTTGCGATTAACAAAACATCATCGGTTTCAACAATCATTAAGTCTTCAATTCCAATGGTAGAAACAACTCTTTTGTTACTTAAAATCAAAGAATCTTTCGTATCAATATCAACAACATTACCAACCTTTACATTTCTATTTTCATCTTTCTCCATTACTTCATAAAAGGCATCCCATGAGCCTACATCTGACCAGGTTATGTCAAGTGGCAAAACAACAGCCTTTTCTGTTTTTTCCATTACAGCGTAATCTATAGAAATATCTGGCATGGATTCAAAGCTTTCTAAAACTTCATTAAATGTCCTATTTTCTACTTTTTCATAAATTTCAGGTGCATGTTTTTTTAATTCCTCAAAAATTGTTTTTATACTGAAAGCAAACATTCCACTGTTCCAGTAGTAATTTCCTTTTGCTAAATACTCTTTAGCAGTTTCTAAATCGGGCTTTTCGTGGAATTGCCTTACTTTATAAACACTTATACTATCATCAATATTAATATTAGCACTCTCTATATATCCATAACCTGTCTCTGGTTTTGTAGGTCTAATACCAAAAGTTACGATATATCCTTCTTTTGCTATTTTTTCAGCTTTCCTCATGTATTCAGCAAACTTTTCTATAGGTGAAATGATATGATCGGAAGGAGATATAAATAAGACCTCATCTTCAGATGCTTTAAGCTTTTCAAGCGCAAACTTTGCTGCGAGCGCTATTGCTGGAGCTGTGTTTCTTCCTGTGGGTTCGAGAATTATGTTAAATGGTTGATTGGTTAAATCGTTAAATAGTTCCGAGAGTTGGTTTTTAATATGGAATTGGTAGTCTTTATTGGTTATTATGATTAAATCTTCTAAATTAACAGCAAGCAAACTTCTCTCAATAGTTTTTTGAAACAAAGATTTTTTATCACCGATTTTTAAAAATTGCTTGGGGTATTTTTTTCTTGATAATGGAAAAAGTCTTGTACCACTTCCTCCTGCTAAAATAACTGCTTTCATTAAGTTTCCTCCAATTTTAACCAAAGAATTCTTCTATTTTCTTATCTACAAATTCCTTGAATTCTTTCTTAAACCTTTCTCTACTAAATTTTTCAGAATTCTTTCTTATTTCCAAAGGATCGAATAAATCTTCTCTCTGCTCAAAATTTTTAATGGCCTCAACCAAACTTTCTACGCTTTGTTCTTTAAAAAATATACCTGTTTTTCCATCAACAACGGTTTCAGTTACTCCTCCCTTGCCGTAGGCAATAACTGGTGTACCACAAGCTTGTGCTTCAACCGGAACTATCCCAAAATCCTCTTCTGCTGCAAAAATAAAAGCTTTTGCTTTTTGCATATAGTTTTTTAAAACTTCAAACGGCTGATAACCTAAAAGTTCTACATTCTTACCAGCCTTTTTCTTTATTTTTTCAAAATCCAGACCATCACCAATAACAACAAGTTTTTTATCTGGCATTTTGGAAAAAGCTTCTACTATTAGATCTATTTTTTTGTAAGGAACCATTCTTGAAGCAGTAAGGTAAAAGTTTTCCTTTTT
>JALSLT010000042.1 GCA_026988135.1 Desulfurobacterium sp. | reverse complement strand
ATCGTTTTTTGAGAATACTATTTCATAATCTCCCGAACTATCAAGATGGATATAAAGTTGATTGTTGATTTTTTTATACCCTATAACTCCCTTTGAATTTTGAATATCAGGATAGCCAAAAGATAGGGGAACCCTTAAAGTTCTAAGATTACCGCTGTTTTTTATTATCCATCTGTTACCTTTTACAGCCAGGGCTGTAGTTCTAAATTCAAGAACTTTTTGAGCATATTCCGAAAGAAACAGTGGAATAGGGTTCTGATTTAAAGCCCAATTATATACATCTTCAAGTGTTTTCATCGATGCTTTATAAGCTCCTGAATCCCAGTGATAATAGATGCTTATTGGTTTTAGCCTGTAAGGTTTATCTGTAATTTTAAACGTTTGTATAACTTTTTTATAGCCGTCAGGTATTGTCCAGCTTTGTGTATATATATATTCATTCTGAATAGGGGCGTATATCTGGAAATAGTTTCCTATGTTTATTCCCATAGGAGAGATGTAAGAGAGAAATGGATGGTTTTGGGTGGCTGTTGTATCTCCTCCGTTAACGTTATATACCTTTGCTTTGTAAGTGAGTTTTATCGCATCTTTTACAGGTACACAGTCTCCTGTCCATAGAAAAACTTTAACTTTCTTATTTTTGGGAAGCAGGTTTTTATTTATCCAGTCTATAGAGCCTATTATTTCTTTTTTAAGCGAGGGGGTATATCCTTTAATATTTAAATAGTAACCATATTTTAGTTTCTTTTTATCGTGCGGATTAATTCCCTGCTCTAAAAGATAGAAATCCTTCCAGCTAAAAGGATGAGAAAAAGAGTGACTTGCAGCTTCAACATTTTTTAGGCTAAAAATAGATTTTGCCATTTTTGCAAGTTTTTCTTTATCTTTTGATTCTGAAATCTGTCCAACAATTATAGATGCTGTATGAGGAATATCTTGGTATTTCTTTATAAGCTTATCTTCTATTATTTGGGCAGAGGTTTTATTTTTTGTAAAGCTGGCTATTCCGTCAAATCCGTCCCCGTCTATGTGGACAGTTAGTATTCTTTTTCCATTTTCTGTTGTTATATCCGGTGCAGGTATTGTTCCAAAAATTTTGCTGAACAGTTTAAAGGGATTAACAACCCATAAATCGTCGTTAAAAATTGTTCTTATTAGATATTCTGAATCGGAATAACCTCCCCAGGAAGTAATGGCAGCTGGAACATAAATTTGATTTTTATCGTTTTTTAGTTTTATTAAGGGGTTTCCTTCTATGGGCTGTTTTAAAACTTCTTTTAGTACCGGGATAGCCTGAATTTCAAAGTTGTAGGAGTCGTCCATAAAAATTGTTTTAAACTTTGCTTTTGAAGTAGAATTGTTGTTGTAAGTTTTTATTTTGAGTACATCCAATAAAAATCTGTTCTCCAAAATTTCAGGGTCTATTATAAATATTTTCTTTTCTTTAGCTAAATGTTTCTTTATCCATTTTTCTATCTTTTTTTTCTCTTTCTCAGATGAACTTTCTTCAAGCCATATTACAGCCCCGGTATAGGAATCATCAAGCTCAGGTAGATTGCTTGAATTATAAAATACAGGAACAAAACCAAGCCATTCAAGTGGAAGTTGAACCATTGTATGAAGTAAGCTATCCTGATAATTGAGATTTGAAACAAGGGCTATTTTCCTTGGCATAAAATGGTAAATTCCTTCCCCTATTCCTTTGAGGTGTTTATCTGTTATCCACGGTATAAAACCTTCTTTTTCTATTTTTTTTGCAATACTCTTTCTTAAAACGCTTTTATTCTTTGGGATGTAATCTATCACGATGATTGGAAGATGGAATCTTTTTATTTCATCTAGCTTTCTTAAAAGCCAATTGGTACTTTCTTTATCCTGTTTAGTGTAATTTGTACTGTTATCAAGTCCATAATATAAGGATTCAGCAACAATTCCATCTATATAGGGGTAAATTTTCTCAATTATGTTAAAAGGTCTGTTTAGAAGCAGTAATTTTTCTGGGTGGCTTTTTTTGAAATTTTTTATGAAGTTGATTTCAGCTTTTTCATAGGATTTCCACTCATTTTTTGGAAGAACTATCTGGTAGGAATCTATAGTGTCAAACATGAAACCGTCATAGTCATCCAGCTTGCCAAGCTTTTCCTTAAGATATTTTAAACAGGTTGGGTTTCTGATATCAAGAATTTTACTTTTCCACTGTTTATTCCCTCCTATAATACATGTTTTTTTAAAGTTTTCAGAAACAGAAAAAAGTTCATTTTTTTCTATCTCTCCGATGCTCAGGTAGGCGATTAACTTACCGTGTTTTTTTATATAAAATTTTTCATCTTTAAACTGTTTTATGTTAAATGTAGTGGGGTCAACAACTATCCAGTCGTAAAGTTGCAAAATTTCATCTGGAGGATTTGAGTAGATAACAGCTACAGAAGGGCTACTTCCGTAGGCATTTGAAACAAACAACTGAAAAATACTAAATAAGCATAAAAGTCCTGTAATGAATCTCACTTAAAAACCTCCTGATAAGGAAAATGCCGACAAGAAAGCTTATGACCAATGAACCGAAAAAGCCGTATCCATAAAAGAAAGGTCCTGCGTATATAGATAATGTGGTAAGTATTATGTTAAATATAGCAAATGTGAGTGTTGTATAAAGTGCATAGTTTTTAAGGTCAAAATAGAATTGAACAGCAATTATGGTCATAACAACAAGCTGCAGGTATGTTCCAAGTAGTAAAATGTTAAAAAGAGGAAGATACAGTGGTGAGTAATGGAGAAATCTAAAAATCATGAATTCTGTAAGAAATATTATTATAACTGCAATTGCCTGAATTCTTAAAACCTCTTGAATTA
>JALSLT010000041.1 GCA_026988135.1 Desulfurobacterium sp. | reverse complement strand
ACTACTCAAATTCTGTCCGAGAAGATTCTCAAGCAACTTTATCCCTTTATGAAACTCTCCTTTCTCCCTCAATAAAATCGCAAGAGTTACATACGCATTAAAAGGTTTTTCTATATCGATATCAGGAAATTCTCTAAAGGAATCAACTCTATTGATAGAAAGATTTTTAAGAAAGGCGTCTATCTTTCTATCAACATCCCTCCTTTTATCCCCAAACCATCCAAAAAAATTAATCATCTTTGCTCCAGAACTCTCTTAAAATATCATAAGTTTCGTCAAGGGATTGAGGAATAACTTTTACTCCAGCTGCAACAGGCATAAAGTTGGTATCTCCGTTCCATCTCGGAACAATATGATAATGGATATGAGTATCAACACTTCCACCGGAAACCTTCCCGAGATTCAATCCTATATTAAATCCATCCGGGTTGTAAACTTTTCTTATGGTTTTCATAGCTTTCTTTAAAAGAGAATCTATCTCTATCATCTCTTCGGAAAGAAGAGTCTCAAAATCACCGGTATGCCTTACGGGACACACCATAAGATGAGCGGTATTGTATGGAAAACGGTTAAGTATAACAAGGGCTTTTTCTCCTCTGTGAAGGAGAAGATTTTTTCTATCATTATCCGGATTATCTTTGAAAGCATCGCAAATAAAACAAGCACTATCTTTCCCCTTGCTAACCTTTTGAACATAGGAAAGTCTCCACGGCGCCCAGAGTAACTCCATGCTTCCTCCTTTAATCTCCATACACTTCCTTTACTCTTTCTATAACTTTTTCGGCAACATTCTGCGGAATACCTATTTTTTTAAGCTCTTTAACAGTTACATTTAAAAGTTCTTTAACATCGGGATAAAACTTCTCAAGAAGTCTTTTCCTTTTTACTCCCAAACCTTTAATTCCGTCAAACACACTTTTTTTAAAAAACTTACTTCTTAAATTTCTATTATACGAGATTGCAAACCTATGTGCTTCATCCCTTAAAGATGTAAAAAATCTGTATAGAAAGGAATGCCTCTTTGTCCTAATTACTTCTCCATCATCGGTATAAACTATCTCATCCCTTTTCGCTATGGAGAACACCCTGAATGGCAAACCGTAAATATTCCTTATCTTTATTGCTATATTAAGCTGTCCTAAGCCACCATCAACAAGAACAAGAGAAGGCTCTTTAACCTTACCGTGAGAAATGGCTTTAAACCTTCTTGAAAGAACTTCCTCCATAGAGGAATAATCGTCAACACCTTTAACCGTTCTAATTTTATATCTCCTGTAATCTGCCTTTTTAAAAACTCCTTTTTCCCATACAATACACGATGCAACAGTAGCCTGACCTTGAAGAGTAGATATATCAAAAACCTCAACCCTTCCGGGAAAAGAATCCTGAAAAACAGCCCTATACTCTTCCATCAAGGACGGAATGGAAAAACTCTTATAAAACCGCTTTTTTCTCCGATTACTATAAATAAGTCCCATCATCACTTCGGGAATAGAAGAAACAGAAATCTGAAAATTTTCCAAAAGTAATTTAAAATTTATAAAAACCGTACTTGAAAGCTCACCTTTTTCAAGATAATTTTTCAGCCATATTGTTCCTACCACGTCACTATCAATACCCCTTCCCTCTTCCGGGAAAAGCTCCTTTAAGACTCCTTGCTCCCAGGGCTCAACAGGGTCAAACAGAAACTCCTCCTTACCTGTAATCACTCCATTTCTAACAATAAGATGAATCCCCTCAAAAAGACCGCATATCTCCTCAATAAAAAAAACATCGCAGTTTTGATAATCATCCATAAAAACCGCATACTTCTCATAAAGATTCTTAATTGATATAAACTGATCCCTTAGAAATGCCGCCCTTTCAAACTCATAACTATTAGAAAGTCCTTCTATCTGTTCATACAAAGAGTTTAAATAATCTCTTACATTCCCTCTAAGAAAGGAAAGCGCACCCTTTACCTGCTCTCTGTAATCCTTTTTTGAAACATTTTTACAGCATGGAGCGCTACATCTTTCCATATGATACTGAATACATGGCTTATCCCTTTTTTTAAAATCTTTACATTTTCTCAATCGAAAAATTCTACGAATAAGCTCCACCGAAAGCCTTGCATTTTTCGGCGGGATAAACGGTCCGAAAATTTCCCCTTTCGGGAAAAGTTCTGTTTTCCTAACAACTTTAACCGTAGGATAATCTTCATCCGTAATAATCACAAAAGGATAAGTTTTATCATCCTTCATCAATACGTTAAACTTAGGAAGATGCGTCTTTATTAACTCAGCCTCAAGAGCAAGAGCTTCTCGTTCATTTCTTACAACTATAGTTTTGAAGTCAACGGCAGCTTTAACTATTCTATAACTCTTATCGGAAGAATCAGTTGCGGCAAAATGGGAAAGAAGACGCTTTCTCAAAGATTTAGCCTTTCCAACATAAATAACACTTCCCCCGTTATCATGAAAAAGATATACTCCGGGAGCATCCGGAACTTTTAACAACTTATCCTGTAACTCTTTAATTCCCATGTCAATAAAGATAAAATATAAAATTGAGCAAAACAAGAGGAGAAAAAGATAATGAAGCTGATTGAAATATTGAAAAAACTTATAAAAATCCCTTCTGTTTACGGAAATGAAAAAGAGATAGCCGATTTTTGTGAACTGTTTTTTAAAAAAGCAAACCCGAAACTTTTAATTCATCGCACGGGAAATACAATCTTAGCCCATGGAAAGTTTGATGAAGAAAAACAAACAGTTGCCCTTGTGGGACATCTTGATACCGTTCCCGGAACAAACGAAAAAACAAATCTCATAGAAAACGAAAAGCTTTTCGGTCTCGGTGCAAGCGACATGAAAGGGGGAGATGCTGTTCTTTTAAAAATAGCTGAAGATTCAATCACAAAAACATCTCCATATAATCTTATCTATATACTTTATGAAAAAGAAGA
>JALSLT010000040.1 GCA_026988135.1 Desulfurobacterium sp. | reverse complement strand
GGGATGGAAAGAGATAAAAATAGAGAGAAAGGGGAACAAACTCCCCTTCGAATATTACTTTCTAAGACCAAGTTTCAGAACTATCTCTTTATACCTGTTAAAGTCCTTTTCTCTAAGGTACTTCAAGAACTTTTTCCTTCTTCCTACAAGCTTATAAAGAGACCTTTTGTTATTATTATCGTGCTTATGCTCTTTAAAGTGCTCAGTCAGAATTTTAAGCCTTTCTGTCAAAAGAGCAATTTGAACCTCAGGAGACCCGGTATCTTTCTCGTGAAAACCGTACTTCTCTATAATCCCCTGTTTTACATCTTTATCTACAGCCATTCTATAAAACCTCCTAATTCTGTTTCACCGGTGGCAAAGGCAAGATGAAATTTATCAAAGTAACCTGTTTTTGTAAAGGGGAAAAATTAGGAAAACTTCCATTTTCTCCTATATTGATAGATAATATGGTATCAATATTCTATAAACGGAGGCTCAATGTTAGAATGGATTCTCATTGCTATTATAGCCATAATCATATTCAAGGGGAATAGACTTATTGAGCTGGTTAAAAGCTTTAAAGTCGCAAAAGAGGAGTTTAAAAAAGGTAAAGAAGGAATTGAAGAAGAAATAATTTCAAACGGAAAACCGAAAATAAAAGTTGTAAAAAAGAACGGATGAACAGGAGTGAAAAAAATGAAAAAGAAAGTTATGTTGGTAGCTCTCACGGCCCTACTTACCTCCTCATGTTCCTCATCAAACAAAGAAGTTAAAACCGAAATCCCAACCATTAAAATAATAGAAACAAAAAACATTAAATCGTCTTCTTCTCAACTTTACGTCGTAAAAGTCGTAAGTATAGTACCTGTAAGAAAAAGAAGAGTTTTTTATATAGTAAAAAGTGTTGACACAAAAGGTAAAATTTACAAAATTCAAATTGACTCAGCATACCTTGTAAACGGCCTCAACTTCTCTATAGGATCAACTCTAAAAATATATGGAACAGCTCCTTACAAAAATACAATTGTTCCTATGAAAATTTTGAACACGAAAAACAACCTGATATATTATTTTTCACCTGACCGTAAAACAGCACCTCTCAAAAAGTGAAAAAGATAACTACCGGCTGGAAGCTGGTATAATTCTGAAAACTCGCAAATTACAAAGAGGCGAAATGGAAAAACTCCCTGAAAGAGATGATTTCTGTTTTGTATGCGGCAAAAACAATCCAAAGGGATTACACCTTCATTTTAAAAGAGAAGGAGAGAAAGTAATTTCCGTATTTATACTCGACAAACATTATCAAGGATATAACAACATCATTCACGGAGGTATCATATCTTTAATATTAGATGAAGCCATGGCACATCTGCAAACAAAAGAAGAACGGTTTTTAACAGGAAAAATCACGGTAAAATTTTTTTCCTCCCTGAAAGCCGGAGAAAAAACCAGAGTAACAGCATGGATAGAAAATAACAGAAAAAAAGTAAAAGAAACCGTGGCACAACTTTCAAAAGAAGACGGAACTATAATAGCAGAAGCACAAGCTCTTATGTTTGTTGTGAAAGAAGGAGAAGAAAGATGAATATGATAAATTTATTAGTTTTACTTATAACCCTCTTAATTTCGAATTCTGCTTACAGCTCAACAGGAAAAGTGATGATAGACTCACTATCAGTTAGGAACTCTCCAAACGGAGAGATTACAAACACCATAGACATAAACAACCCAATAAACTTCAAAAATAGCTATGAAAACTGGATAAATAACCGGAACGGTTGGATTAACAGTGATTTTATAAAAATAGACAGTTCAAGAACATTCCTCTTCACTGAAAAAATAGAATGTTCCATAGCTATAATTAAAAATTCAACAACAGGAGAAACCTTATCCGGCAAAGTCTCAATTCCCGACAATAGCGGATTCCCTATTGTCACGGAAAAAGGGAATTTTATAATTATCGACAAAAACAACGTTAAAGTTGCTGTTAAAAAAAACAGACTCGAAATAAAAAGAAATATATTCAAAAGCGGTATCGTTTTAAAAAACGGAACCCTTATTTCAGAAGACGGAAAAACACTTCTATTTATAAAGAAAGGAACCCCATTTATCAAAATAGGCAACATCTTTTTGATAAAAAATCGAATAGGAAATTTCCTGCCAACAGAACAAACGGAATCATATTCCCCCCCCGCATCTGAACTAACATCCAAAATAAACCTCATTATAGATACCTTTAACAGTGCTCGAATTTCAAGTGCAATTACAGAACGTCTCGGATACTTTCCAAAAGTTCTTCCTATATCCCCATCGAATATTCACATCGTGAACATGGAAGAGGGAAAAAAAGGTATTTACGTCAGTATAAAATATATATTTTACGATTTGAACGGAAGCAGCATAAAAAACAGGAAAACGAGATTAGTTTTAAAAAGAGGAAACGAAGCTTTTTGGGAAAAACTTTCAAAAGAAATTTTTTCATCTTCAAAAATCATAAAATTTACACAACTTCACATATTGAGATACAACGGAAAAGGAAATTTCGAAAAAAAAGGATTCATTGCAACCGGAATCACTGCCTATAAAAACGGTGCTTGCGACCTTCCGCCTGGAAAATTTATGGAAAAAACTGAATCGGAACTTAGTGAAGATCTTTGGTTTTTTGCAAACGAAGTTTATGAGAGGATAGAAAATGGAGATTAAGGACAATATAGAGAAAATATCAGAAAAAATAGAAAAAGTAGCCGCAAAAAGCGGAAGAAAGCCTAATGAAATAACACTACTGGCCGCTTCGAAAACAAGAACTCCCCAAGAGATAAAAGAAGCATATCTGGCAGGCATTAAAATTTTTGGAGAAAACAAAATTCAGGAAGCAAGAGAAAAAATCCCTTTTCTTTCAGAACTCCCTATCAAATGGCACATGATAGGTTACCTTCAAAAAAACAAAGCCAAATACGCCGTAAAACTTTTCAAAACAATTCAATCAATAGACAGCGAAGAACTCCTAAAAGAAATTGAAAAACGAGCAGTAAAAGAAAACAAAACCATGGATATTCTAATAGAAGTCAAACTTTCTCCTGAAGAAACAAAACATGGAATTTTCCCCGAAAAACTTCCCTTCCTAATAGAAAAAGTCTTTGAAGCCGAACACTTGAAATTAAAAGGCTTTATGACAATCCCTCCCTATATGAAAAACCCTGAAAATGTAAGACCCTACTTTATAAAATTAAGGAAAACAAAAGAGGAAATGGAGACCAAATTCTCCACTTACTTTCAACACCTTTCTATGGGAATGACCCACGACTTTGAAATTGCGATAGAAGAAGGTGCTACAATTGTTAGAATTGGAACAGCAATATTCGGAAGAAGAAACTACTAAGGAGAGCTATAAATGGATAGAGAAATTATAGAAAGCCATGTAACACTTGAGGAATATAAAAAAATAGTTAATCTTCTCGGAAGAAAACCCAACCTTATTGAACTCGGCATATTTTCAGCAATGTGGTCCGAACACTGCTCATATAAATCATCAAGGCCCCATCTATCCAAATTTCCCACAAAAGCCCCTTGGGTAGTTCAAGGACCGGGAGAAAACGCAGGCATAATAATGGTAGATGAAGAAAAAGAAATATGTGCCGCTTTCAAAATCGAATCACACAATCATCCTTCTTTTATAGAACCATTTAACGGAGCCTCCACAGGTGTCGGCGGGATATTAAGAGATGTCTTCACCATGGGTGCTAGACCTATCGCATGTATGGATTCACTACGATTTGGCGAGATTGACAATCCTAAGATGAAATATGTTATGAAAGGTGTTGTTGCCGGTATAAGCCATTACGGAAATTGCGTCGGCGTACCTACTGTAGGAGGGGAAATCTATTTTGACCAATGCTATCAAACAAACCCGCTCGTTAATGCTTTTGCATTAGGTATTGTAAAAAAGGAAAAAATCTTTTACGCGAAAGCCGCCGGAGTTGGAAATCCCGTAATATACGTAGGCTCAAAAACAGGAAGAGACGGTATTCACGGAGCCACTATGGCCTCCGAAGAATTTTCATCGGAAGAAGAAGTGGGAAAAAAAGTAAATGTCCAGGTAGGAGATCCGTTTGTTGAAAAACTGCTCATAGAAGCCTGCCTTGAAGCCATGAAAACCGAGGGAATTATAGCTATTCAAGATATGGGAGCTGCCGGATTAACATCCTCATCTGTTGAAATGGCATCCAGAGGTAACGTAGGAATAAAATTGGAACTCGATAAAGTTCCTGTAAGAGAAAAAGGAATGACTCCTTATGAAATAATGCTATCAGAATCCCAAGAAAGAATGGTTGTTGTTTGCGAGAAAGGGAAAGAAAGCAAAATAATTGATGTGTTCGAAAAATGGGGACTTGACGCGTGTATAATAGGAGAAATAATAGAGGAAGCCGCTATTAAACTCTTCTGGCATAATGAAGAAGTTGCAAAAATACCGATAAATATACTTACAGATGAAGCACCTGTATATTACAGACCTTTCAAAACCCCTAAATACATAATAGAAAACAGAAATTACATTCAAAATAATATAACCGAACCGAAAAACCTTAATGAAATAACCCTAAAACTCCTATCTTCTCCAACTATAAGTAAAAAACAGTGGATCTATGAACAGTACGATCATATGGTTCAGATAAACACCGCTGTTTATCCCGGCTCAGATGCTGCAGTTCTTAGGGTAAAAGGGACGGAAAAAGGTATTGCAATAAGTTCAGACTGTAATTCTCGATATTGTTACCTAAATCCCTATGAGGGAGGAAAAATAACCGTTGCAGAAGCCGCCAGAAACGTAGCTTGTAGCGGTGCAACACCAAAAGCGATAACAGATTGTTTAAACTTTGCAAGCCCAGAAGATCCGGAGATAATGTGGCAATTCGTAAAATGTACCGACGGAATGGCCGATGCGTGCAGAGTTCTTGATACCCCTGTAGTAAGTGGAAACGTTAGCTTCTATAATGAAACTGCCAATAAAAATGGGAAAAGAGCTATATTCCCCACTCCTACAGTAGTTTGTGTAGGAGTCCTGGATAAAATTGAAAATAAAACAACAAAAGATTTCAAAAATAAAGAAGATATAATAATTCTTCTTGGAGAAAACAGTGGTAACATATCGGGAACCGAATATCAAAAACTTATACAGGGTGAGTTTAAGGGAACAGGACAGACAATAGATCTTGCTTTCGAAAGAATACTTCAAAAATCTATTATCGAAGCGATAAGTAAAAACCTCATAAACAGTGCCCACGATATTTCCGAAGGGGGATTAGCAGTTACTCTATTTGAATCGGCATTTGACAATAACCTCGGATTCAAAGTACGGTTGGATGATGAGATAAGAACAGACTTTTTGCTCTTCGGAGAAGAGCAAAGTAGAATTATTATTTCTGTATCTCCAGAAAAAGAGAATGAAACTCTTGAGTTTTTTAAAATAAAAACGATACCTGCAAAAATCATAGGAAAAGTAACCGGTAAAGAAGGTACAATATTACATAAAGAAAAAACCGTAGTGAAAATTTCCATAGAAGAAGCAAAAAACATATACGAGAGCAACCTTGAAAGAAAACTGGAACAATAAGAGCTTTCTAAGAAACTTTTTTCTATACTATAAAGTTTCCAGGGCGGTTTTCGCCCTTTCTCTTCTTCTAATTTTCATATCAATATCATATATGCAAAAAGATATCACTTTCCATAACTCATTTTCCATTCTCACACTTTTCATATACACAGCTGTAGCAATACTCTCTCTTTTTTATCAGAAAGAAAACCCTTTCGATTTTATTCTTGATATTATATTCATTTCCGCCCTTATAAAAAGTGATATTTTTTACTGGGATTACGTTTCCATACTCTACCTTTTTCCCATTTTTTTCTCCACTCTTTTTATAGATAGAACCTATACTATTCTATTCCCCCTTGGCTCTTTAATAATTTACGGAGCAAACCTGAACTTAACCGGAAACTATTCATTTCAAGAAATAGCTCTAAAACTGTTTTTAAACGGTGTAGCTTTTTTCTCTATCTACTTTGCAGGAAAAGCTTTCGAAATAAAACTAAAGAAACAGAGTAATTACATATTAAAACTTGAAGAAGAAAAGAAAAAAAGTGATGTTTTCAAACGCCTGTACCACATAAGTGCAGACCTTGCACACGAATTAAAAAATCCACTGGCTTCCATAAAAGCAGCCGTAGAGCTACTCTCGGAGCAAAAAAAACCTAACGAAAAACTTCTGAATCTCTTAAAAAAAGAAACCGGAAGATTGGCAAACATCATCAATGACTTTCTAATGCTTTCACGCCCTCTTGATATGCAAAAATCGGAAATATCAGTTATAGAGATGATTCTCTCCATAATCGACACAATAAAAGTAATCCATCCGAACAAAAAGGTAAAACTGGAAATAGATACCAAAAATGACATAAGATTAGTCGTACCTTACAAATCCTTTTTTTCAGCGATATCAAACATCATCAAAAACAGCTTCGAATGGGCACAGAAAGCAGTAACGATAAAGATAAGTGAAAATGATAACACTGTTAGTATCGTTATTAAAGATGACGGGCCGGGTATTAAAGAAAGCAATACGGAAAAAATATTCGAACCTTTTTATACAGCAAAAAAATCGGGAAGCGGACTTGGATTAACAATAGCAAAACGTGTGGCGATAGAACTCGGAGGAAATTTATCGGCAATTAACAACTCCGAAGGCGGAGCGATTTTTATTTTTAAAATTCCAAAGAATCAAGAGATTAAAAGATGAAAGCATTAATTGTAGATGATGAAAAAAGTATCAGGGAAATAACCTCTATTATCCTAAACGAGGCAGGTTTTGAAACTGAAGAAGCCGAAAGTTTCAAAGAAGCAGCGAATAAAATCACGAAAGAATCTTTTGACCTGCTTATTCTTGATTTGAGATTACCCGACGGACACGGAATGGAAATTTTAAGAAGGTTAAGAGAAACCGGGGAAAAAAGCGAAGCAATAATAATTACCGCTTTTGGCTCCTCGGAAACAGCAAAAGAAGCGCTCCGTCTCGGGGCATTCGATTATGTAACCAAACCTTTTGACATATCAGAACTTAGACTCATACTTAGAAATGTAAAGAAAAAAATAGAGCTTGAAAAAAAATTAGAGGAATATGAATTAACTTATAAAGACTTTATAGGTGAATCCGCTAAAATAAAGAGCATAAAGGAATTTATAAAAAAAATAGCTCCATTTGACACAAATGTTCTTATTTTGGGAGAAAGTGGTACCGGAAAAGAAGTGGCAGCCAGAACTATTCACAAAATGAGTCACCGAAGAAAAAACCCTTTTGTAGCAATAAACTGTGCATCCCTACCAGCGGAACTACTTGAAAGCGAACTTTTCGGATACAAAAAGGGAGCTTTCACCGGAGCTACATCTAACAAAGAGGGGCTTATAGAAAAAGCAAACGGAGGAACCCTGTTTCTAGACGAAATAGGTGATATGCCTATTGCTCTTCAAGCAAAAATATTAAGATTTATTGAAGATAGAAAAATACGGCCAATAGGAGATACGGAAGAGAAAGAAGTTGATATCAGAATTGTGGCGGCAACTAACAAAAGTCTTGAAAAACTTATAGAAGATGGAACATTCAGAGAAGATTTGTATTATCGACTAGCTACAATAACAATAGAAATCCCGCCCTTACGAGAAAGGAAAGAAGATATTCCCCTGCTTGTTAATTATTTTGTTAAAAATTTATCAAAAAAATATGGGAAAAAAATAGAAAAATTGGAACCTGATTTTATGGAATATCTCTATTCTCTCCCATTAAAAGGAAATATCAGAGAACTACGAAATATTGTTGAAAAGGCCATAATTCTTTCGGATGGAAAACCATTATCATTAGGAATAAAGAAGGAAAAGCAATCCGACATGATAAAACCATTAACAAAAGAAGGAATTAACCTTAAAAAAATTCTAGAAGAAACTGAAAAATTTTATCTAAAAGAAGCACTTAAAAAAACAGAAGGAAAAAAAACAGAGGCTGCCGAACTTTTAGGATTAACTTTTAGAGAGTTAAGGTACCGTTTATCAAAATATAAACTTGATAAATAGTACAAGTATAAATTTAAACTCCGCTAATCTGTTATTTTTGTTGACACTAAATAGTGTCTCTGTTATTATTAGTTGTAAAGTTGAAAATCCCAAAGCAGGAGGATCGTTAATAATGAGAGGGAAATTAAAGGCACTCATCCTCTGTTCTATGCTGATGGGTGCTACAACGGCTTACGGTGTAACCCTTACAAACTGCCCACCTTCCCTTACAGCAGGGGGGAATCTTCCGCAAGTAGGTCCGGAAGAAAAGGCTTTATTTACTAATCCGGTTCAACCGTTAAAGCCAGCCGATTGTGGTGCCTGTCACTATAGTATCTATAAAGCAATGCAGAAAGAGGGTGGAAAACACAAGTTTAACTGTACTCTCTGTCACAAAGAGTTCCACTCTTGGAACCCTAAGATGGGAGTGGAAGGTTGGCAAGAAATGATGCCAAAATGCGCAACCTGCCACGGTCTGTACCATGGACCGGAAATTCCTGATTGTGCAAAATGTCACACTGACCCCCACGCAATCAAAAAGCCGATGCCTGTTACAACGCCATTTACAGGCTTTGTTGGCGGCAAAAAATATCCTGGCACAGGACAACCTGAAAATTACGTTGCTAAAAACTGCCAGGTATGTCACGGACCTATCTATGACCTTATGCAGCAAAAAGTTACAAAACACACAGAAATCGGTTGTGCAGCATGTCACCACTCAGAACACGGGTATGTTCCACAATGTCTTGAATGTCACCTTCCACACACACCGGAACAGACAAACAACGACTGCTTTGCATGTCACCACAACCCACACGATCCACTTAACATTACCTACAGCAAAAACACACCGAATTCTCAATGTGCCGCTTGTCACACACTTGTTACCAAAAACCTCGAAACATCTCCGACAAAACACAGCAAAGTTGCATGTGTGGCGTGCCACCACAACAAACACGGATTTATTCCAAGATGTCAGGACTGTCACGGAGAATATCCACACGGAAAGGCTATCGCAGAGAAATATCCGAACTGTAGCACATGTCACATCACGCCTCACGATCCGGCAGTTAAAAGCAATCCTAAACCGGACGACGTTCTCAAAGCAGAATTTGCTCAAGAGAAAGCAGCTCTTCAGAAACTCAAAGAGTTTAGAGCAAAAGGTGGAAAGCTCAATTACATCAATCTGGAAAAAATTACAAAATAATCGAAATACAACAATCAAAGGGGAACGAAATAGTTCCCCTTTTTCTTTTTACTCTAATCGATTCTGATATATAATTCTACATATTCACAAACTTCCGAAATCAGGATTTATGAATGATTGAAAAATTTAGGGAAGATATATCAATAGTCTTTGAAAGAGATCCGGCAGCAAGAAACATAATAGAGGTAATCACTTGTTATCCCGGACTTCACGCTATCTGGCTTCATAGAGTTGCTCATTATTTATGGAAAAAAAATTTCAAATTTATAGCAAGAATGATTTCCCATTTTTCACGATGGTTAACTGGAATAGAAATTCATCCGGGAGCAACAATAGGAAGAAGATTTTTTATAGACCACGGAATGGGTATCGTAATAGGAGAAACTACCGAAATAGGAAATGATGTTACAATATACCATCAGGTAACATTAGGAGGAACAAGTACCCACAAAGGTAAAAGACATCCCACAATCGGAAATAATGTGGTTATCGGAGCCGGAGCAAAGGTTCTCGGTCCTATAAAAATAGGAAACAATTGTAAAATAGGATCCAATTCGGTTGTTGTAAGAGATGTTCCTCCTAATTCTACCGTTGTCGGAATCCCGGGAAGAATTGTCAAAAGAGACGGCATAAGAACAACAAGGGTTGACCTTGAACACGGTCATCTTCCCGATCCCGTTATGGAAACATTGAAACAGATGCTTGACATGATACATTCTCTTGAAGTTGAAATAGAAACCTTAAAAGAGGACAAAAGATGACAAAACTGCTCAAATGGACAATCATACTTCTTATATTTCCAATAACTGTCTTTGCCCAAACCTACTATTCAATACAAGTTTCAGCAAGAAAAAACCTAATAGATGCCGAAATAATCCTAAGAAACGCAAGAAACTATGAAGACGCGAGAATAGATAAAATAAACGGATTTTACAAAGTAAGAGTAGGATTGTTTGATACGTACAAAGAAGCAAAAAAATACCTTATTAACAGCGGAATCAAAAAATCATTCCCAGACGCGTTCCTATCGAAAGTTTCAGAAAAAACACTTGAAACCAGTATATTTTATCCTGAAATAGATAATGAACAGATAAAAACAGAAAGGCCCGAAAAATTAAAAAACACCAAGGAAAAAGACAACGCGACTTATTCAATTTCAATTTTCAAAACCGGCAATAAAACAGAAGCCACGAAATTTTACACCGGACTACCTCAATCAATAAAAAGAGAAGCATTTCTATATAGTGAAAACAACACCTATTCCGTCAGACTATTTCAAAAAAAGGGAAAGGAAAATATATCGAAAAAGCTATCTGATATAAAACAGTTTCACTTTGAAACAGAAATAACCCCTACGAACAAAACTAAAATCATAAGCACTCAAACAACACAAGAGAATAAAACTTCCATAAAAACGGAAGAAAAACCGAAAAAGAAAACCGTAAAGCCATCAAAAAAGAAAATTTCATCTGAAAAGATACAGGAAAAAACAACCGTAAAAACCGACAACAAAGGAAAACTACTACCGCTCCTACCTCTTATAGGCATATTGATAGTGGGGATAACAATAATCTCCTTTATTTTAGGCAAAAGAGAGGAAAATACTCAAGAAGCAAAAGAAATGTATCAGGTCCTTGATGAAGAGATAAAAAAAGGGAACACCTCCCTTGCAAAAGAAATAGTTGTCCCATATCTATCAAAATTCCCGGAAGACATTAAAGCACAGGAGCTTTATGCCATAGTGCTTGAAAAAGAAGGAAGATATATGGAGGCGGCAGACATCTATTTTACTATAGCCGAAGTTTTGGAAGGCAAACAACAGTATGAAGAAGCGATTAGATATAAAAAAAAAGCTGAAGAAATAATAAACAGGGAATTTAACAAAAAGAAAAACTAACAAAGAGGTTCTCCAGTGAACGAAAAAACAGTTTTCCTATTTGACGGAACAAGTTTTGCATACAGAGCATTCTACGCAATAAGAGAATTGACGACCTCCAAAGGATTTCCTACAAATGCAATCTTCGGCTTTGCAAGAATGTTTTTAAAACTATACAAGGAGCTAAACCCCGAATACGTAGGAGTTGCCTTTGACATAAGTCGTAAAACTTTCAGAGAAAAAATCTCCGCAGACTACAAAGCAAATAGAAAGCCTGCACCTGATGACTTTAAAATACAACTTCCTTATATAAAAAAATTTCTCGAATGCCTTGGTATTCCAGTACTTGAGAAAGAAGGGTTCGAAGCGGATGATATACTCGGAACTCTATCCGTAAAACTATCCGAAAAAGGATTTAACGTCGTTATAATTTCTCCTGACAAAGACATCAGACAACTGATAACCAAAAAAGTTTCCGTTTTATCCATCTCTCCACAGAAAAAAACAGAAACACTATATAACCTTGAAAATTTTTCAGAAACATTTGGCTACAATCCGTCTCAAATACCTGATATATTCGGGCTCGCGGGAGATACAAGCGACAACATACCGGGAGTCCCTGGAATAGGAGAAAAAACAGCCACAAAACTTATAAAAGAGTTTGTCTCCCTTGAAAACCTTTATAGCAACCTAAACTCTTTAACTCCCAAAAGAAAGAAGCTATTGGAAGACTTCAAGGAGCAAGCATTCATAAGTAAAAAACTCGCAACCATCGATAAAAATGTCTCTATAACAATCAATGAAAAGCAGTTAAAAAAGAAAGAACCGGATGAGAAACATGTAACCGCACTATTAAAAGAACTTGAAATGAATTCAATAACCAAGGAACTTAAAGAGTTATTCCCGAACCTTGAATTCAAAAACAACCTTGAAGAGTGCAAAGAAATTTCCCCCGAACAGATAGAAAAAGTCCTAAAAGAAAAAGACCTCTTTGCAAAAAAAAAGATAGCTATACTTCCAAACGATAACTTCATTGTATCAACAGAAGAAAAAACATTTTGCCATACGAATAAAACTAATGTGGAAAAATTTATCCGGCTCGCCGACGAAATATTCACATTTAACCTTAAAGATATTTATCACAAAACTGGAATCGCAAAATATCACAAAAAGTTTTTTGATATCTCAATAGCAGAGTATCTTCTAAACTCCATCCAAAAGGATTATTCCCCGGAAAAAATCCTAAAAAAACATCTAAAAATAGTAGAAATAGAAAACACCGGTAAAATTTCCCACCATGCAATAAATGTTGGCACTGAAGTCAAAAATAAATTAAAGCAAAAAAATCTGTTGAAACTTTACAAAGAGATAGAACATCCTTTGATAGAAGTTCTTTACTATATGGAAAAGAAAGGAGTCCTATTTGACACAAAATACATGGAAAAACTTAAAATAAACCTTAATCAAAAGATGAAAAAACTTGAATCGGAAATCTTCGCAATTGCAGGAGAAAACTTCAATATAAACTCTCCAAAACAACTGTCCAAAATTCTTTTTGAAAAGCTCAAAATAAAACCTACAAAAAAAACCAAATCGGGATTTTCTACTGATGTAGAAGTCCTAACAACCCTTTCCCTTAATGGATACGAGATAGCAAACCATCTTTTAGAATATCGAAAACTATCAAAACTCACAGGCACTTTCATCGACGGAATAATGAAGCACGCCGACCCTTCGGGAAGAGTACACACATCCTTTTTTCAAACCGGAACTGCCACAGGAAGACTTTCAAGTGCCGAACCGAATCTTCAGAACCTTCCCGTATCGGATGACATCTCCAAACAGATACGTAACGCGGTAATCCCCCCTGAAAATTATCTACTACTATGGGCAGACTATTCTCAAATAGAGCTGAGGGTTCTCGCTCACCTTTCAAAAGACGAAAAACTAATAAAAGCTTACACAGAAGGAAAAGATATACATACCGAAACCGCCTCTATTTTATTTAATATTTCCCCCGATACAGTAACATCTCAAATGAGGAAAATTGCAAAAATGGTTAACTTCGGAATCATTTACGGAATGAGCCCCCAAGGACTCGCCCAAAGACTCGGAATTTCCATCAATGAAGCAAAAGAATACATAGAAAATTACTTCCATAAGTTTCCCACCGTAAAAGAATTCATAAAAAAGACCGTAGAAGAAGCACATCAAAAAGGATTCGTAACAACTCTTTTCGGAAGAAGAAGACCCGTACCGGAACTTAAATCGAAAAACAGCCATTTAAGAAATTTCGGAGAAAGGGCTGCATTTAATGCAATCATCCAAGGAACAGCGGCAGACATAATGAAAATAGCTATGATAAAACTTTTTAACCGGTTTAAAGATAGTAACACATTCATAACCTTACAAGTTCACGATGAAATTGTAATGGAAGTACCTAAGGGAAAGGCAGAGTCCATCAGGAAAGAAGTAAAAGAGATTATGGAAACAGCAACCAATATCGATGTTCCGTTAACTGTAGATATCAATATAGGTGAAAGATGGGAGTAGAAATAGCAGGTAGGCCCGTAAGCCGGGTTCTGTTTTAAAGGGTCATTTCTCTAAGCAGCTGACCCGCTGACATCGGGCGGGCAACCCTTATCGCCAACCTATTTAGCCTTGCTCCGGGAGGGGGTTACCCTGCCCTTCCACCTCACGGTAGAAGGCGGTGGTCTCTTACACCACCTTTTCACCCTTACCCCAGACCATCCTGAGGCGGTATATTTTCTGTGGCCCTATCCGCAAAGTTTCCCCTGCCTGACTCAACGCCAGCTCCCTGCCCTACGGAGCCCGGACTTTCCTCTTCCCAAAAAGGGAAGCGACCCTTCAGCCTACCCGCTACCTTAACAATATTTTCAAACAAATAAAATTAGATAGAGTATATTCGGAAAAAACAATGATGGTGGGCCTGGGAGGACTTGAACCTCCGACCATCCGGTTATGAGCCGGATGCTCTAACCAACTGAGCTACAGGCCCGAATCTGAAATTCCTATGGTGGAGCCAGTGGGGTTCGAACCCACGACCTTCAGACTGCCAGCCTGACGCTCTCCCAGCTGAGCTACGGCCCCGCAATCCATTCATTAAATACAAAATTGGCGTCCCCAGGGGGATTCGAACCCCCGTCGCCGGCGTGAAAGGCCGGTGTCCTAGGCCGGGCTAGACGATGGGGACGCTTTAAATGGTGAGCCGCCCAGGACTTGAACCTGGGACCTACGGATTAAAAGTCCGTTGCTCTACCAGCTGAGCTAGCGGCTCACGTTAGGCGAGAGATAATATAAGTTCTAAAAACAGCAATGTCAACCGATATCTATTATTTTTTCACCTTTTATCAAATCTCCAAACGTATCCCTATCACGAATAACAGTATAAGTATTTCCGGAAACAAGAACCTCGGCAGGTCTCAATCGTGAATTATAATTGGAAGACATCGTAAAACCATAAGCACCTGCACTTAAAATAGCAAGATAATCTCCTTCGTTTGAAACTCCTATATCCCTGTCTTTTGCAAAAATATCCCCCGTCTCACAAACAGGACCAACAACATCAACCTTTTCAGTTCTCTCTTTTTCAACCGAAGAAACTATATGATGATACGCTTGATAAAGAGCAGGCCTCATACAATCGTTCATACCGGCATCAACTATATAAAACTTTTTCTCTTCGTTTTCTTTAATGAAAAGTAAAGAAGTTAAAAGCAATCCGCTATTCCCTGAAATTCTCCTTCCCGGCTCCGTAATCAATTTACAATCAAGAGATTTAACATATGGAACGATTTTTTTCGCTAAAGATTCCGTTTGGGGATAAGGTTCCTCCGGTTTATAGTTTATACCAAGTCCGCCACCTGCATCAAAATAACTTATTGAAAGTCCTTTATCTCTTAAAACCTTTACCAAATCCGCAATCTTAGAAGTAGCTTCTTCAAAAGGAGAAATATCTAATATTTGAGAACCTATATGAAAATGCACTCCAACCGGTTCAATCCATTTCAGCTCCTTAGCTTTCATATAAACATCAAAAGCTTTTTCATACTCTATCCCAAATTTACTCGTTCTTAAACCTGTAGATATATAAGGATGTGTTTTAGGATTCACATCGGGATTCACTCTAACCGATATATTAGCTACTTTTCCGATTCTCTCGGCAACTCTGTTTAAAAGATACAATTCACTTTCCGACTCAATATTAAATATCAGAATATTACAGGAAAGAGCATATGCCATTTCATCGGCCCTTTTTCCAATACCGGCAAAAACTATCTTATTAGGTGAAATACCGGCGGTAATAGCTCTAAAAATCTCTCCTGCAGAAACTGTATCGGCTCCGGCACCCATACTCCCGAGCAACCTCAAAACAGAAATATTGGAACAGGATTTAACAGCAAATGCAGTTACTCTTTCAACATCGCTAAAAGCGGAGTCAAACTCTTTGTACCAATACTCGAAAGCTTTTTTACTATAAATATAAAGAGGAGTCCCCATCTCTTTCCCGATTTTTTTAACCAGCAATTTCTCAATAAACAACTCTCCATCCCTATAACCTATAAAAGGGAACAGTGTTCTCATATCACCTCTCCTGTCATTAGTAGCCCTAATTTTAAACTATTTTCTTATAATCACTCTATTTCCATTTTTTGCAAGAACATTAAAAGCAAAAGGAAAACAGTAATCCGTTACAAATGTTGAATTCTTAAAACCTTGTGCTTCTCCTGCTATAAAATAGGCACTATTTAATCTTTTTCCGTCAACTCTAACTGTATCAGTTATTTTAAGATTCCGGGAAAGAGAAAGATATAGAAAAAAGAGAATAAAAACAAACAAAAGATATACTCTTCTCATATTAAATAAAATCGCAACAAAAACAATAAAAGCCATCAGATAAATGAGAAGTATCGGAGGAGAAGAGTATATAACCCCCAAATGAGCCAAACTGAATATCTCTTTTATCGATAAAATAAAATATTCTCCCGTTTTTTCGGTAATAAAGTTAATAACCGGCACTTTAAACAAGGTTATTTCTGAGATAAACGCCATAATCAGTAAGAAGACAAACAGAGGAGAAATAAGAAAGATAAGAAGCGAAGAAAAGAGATTTATTACTTTAAAAACTACCAAAACATAAATAGAAGTAAAAAGAAAAGGGAAAATTAAAGAAAAAAACTTTTTTTCTTTTTCAGCACCAAGGCCATAGATAATACCGGAAACCGCAAGAAAAGATAGAATAAAACCGGGAGTGATTTCAAAAATCACCATAACTACTCCGGTAAAAAGCAACAGATACAGATAATCAATTCTTCTTCCATAGTATTTAAGAAAAAAAACAAAAAGAAGCATAAAATAAGCTCTAACAGCAGAAACTGGAAAGCCGGTAAAAGGAAAAATTGCAGTAACAGAAGCTAAAGATAGTAAAGAAGAATTTTTAAAACCAACCGTCCTAAAAAGAAACCAAAACAAACCGAAAACAACCCCGATATGAAGACCCGATATAGCAAGAAAAGGATAGGTTCCGGAAAGCAACATATAAGCCTTCAAACTTTCCGGTATCTTAAATCTAACTCCGAGAGTAATACTTTGAATAAGAGATGAAACAGGATAATCAAAAATTTCCTCAATCTTTTGAGCCAACCCAAACCTTTTTCTATAAAAAATTTGAGAAATTCCCCCTTTTAACAAGATTTCACCTGTTTTTGTAATCCGGTCTCCAACCTCAACAGTATCGGACACAGAAATATGTTTTCCATCATAAGTAAGAGCCACTTTGCTTTCACCCCTTTCAAATATCCATTTCACTCTATTTCCGGAAGAATGAAAAGAAAAAGCAGAAATAACAAAGAAAAAAGCAGAGGAAAGAAATAAGATAAAAAGAGAATCTCTCAAACCGTACTTCAAAATATAAAGGAAAAATGCAACAAGAAAAAACGGAACCATATAGTAACTTTTCAAAACAAAAATTATTTGAATAATAAAAAATATTAGAAGGAACAGTTCATGCTTTTTCATTGGAAAAAAAGTTCTTATATTTTTCTATCATCTCTTCAGTATAAACTTTACTCACCTTATCTTTATAAATAATAAGAGGAGGTAAAACCTTTAATCCCTTCCCTGCTCTTTTTCTCGCTTCGAGAAGAAACAGATTCGCTCCCGCTTCCGGGAACGGTTGAATAAACCTCACCCTTTTAGGTTCAAGAAAATTCTGCCGACAAAAGCAAAGAGCATCGGCAAACCGTTCAACGGGACACACCATATAAAATCTTCCTTTACATCTGAGAAGATATGATGCTGCATCTATAAAATCCTTTAAAGTTCCCTCTATTTCATGTCTCGCTATAGCTTTAGCATTATCAGGATTCACAAACCCTCTGAAACACTCCTTAAAGGGAGGATTTGTTACAACGAAATCAAAACTTTCCGATTTGAACTCTTTTTTAACATCCTTAACATTAAGACAAAAAAATCTCAAACGTTCTGAAATGCCATTTTCCTTACCGTTTAAAGCTGCAATATCGATACACTCTTTCAAAACATCTACAGCAACTCCAGTTATAGACAAATACTTTTTTAACAAAAGAACAGGAATAATCCCACTCCCTGTCCCGAGGTCTGCAAATCGCTCTCCGGAATAGCAGTTTACAAAATCGGCAAGCAAAAAAGTATCGGTTCCAAACCTAAACCCATTTTTCCTCTGATACACAATAAGGTCATTTTTCAGAAAAGTACTTTTATCAAGTTCATTTAAATCAAACACACCTAACCCAAAAGAGATTTGAAAATAACAAAAAGAATCACCATAATAGCAAGAACAACCAGAAATATCCCACCCTTGGAAGGCTTGTAGTTTGAAACAGCTTCTTTCCAATTTTCCGGAAGTTTAGCATTATCAATATGCTTTTCAATTTCCTGAAGAATCTCCGGAAAATTCTCAACCGTATCATCTATCAAAAAGGCACCACCTTCCTTTAGCGAAAGAATAAGGAAAACTTTTCTGCGCAACGAAAGTCCTACAGAATCAATATCATCCCACTTTACCGACCCGCTTTTAAAAACAGCTTTTATTTTTATCCCCTCTTCAGAAAGCTCAACCTCCTTTTTAAAAAGAGAATACACTCTCACAAGAATAGGAAGCATCAAAAGAATAAGAACAAAAAAATTAGCATTTATTCCGTATTTAAAAGCAACAACCCCCAAAAACACAAAATAAAGCACCGACAAAGCCAGATAGGAAAAGAGATAAACTTTATCTGTTTTTAGCTTTTTCATCATCTCTCCATTATAAGCTTTACAGCCGATTCAAATCTATCAAGCCCCTTTTCTATGTTCTCCATAGACGTAGCATAGGAAAATCTCATATAACCGGGGTATCCGAAAGCTGACCCCGGAACAGCGGCAATCTTTGCATTTTCAAGAAGAAAATCAGCAAAATCAAAATCATCTTTGAAATTACCTTTTAATATAACCTCCTTAACATT
>JALSLT010000039.1 GCA_026988135.1 Desulfurobacterium sp. | reverse complement strand
TAAAGAAAGTGTTGAAACGCCGGAAGAAAAGATGGAAAAAGAGCGGAAAGAGATAGAGAACCTTGATATAAAAGCAGACCCTTCCTATGTTAAAATTCTTGATATATCAAGAGAACATCCTGAACTTATTGCACATCTTATAAAAGATTGGTTGGGGGAAAAAGCAGATGCTAAATCTTGATGATTTTTCCCGCTTATTCGTTGCAGAATTTTCCGGAGAAAAAATAGACGGTGAAAATTCGGAAAGCTATTATAAAGCGAAGATAGAAGAGATGAAAAGATATTATGAGTCTCTAATTGAAAAAGAGAAAAAAGAGTATTTTCAAAAAGGTTATGAGAAAGCGAAGCAGGATATGAAAAAAGCCTATCTGGAAAACCTGGAAAATGATAGAGAAAAGTTGAAAAAGAGCACTGAAATTGAGATGAGAAATTTAAAGAAGGAGTTTAAAACACTTGTTTCTCTTTTAAGAGAGGAAAACGTGAAACTTGGAAGAAGGGTTCTTCAAGCAGTTTCGGAATCTCTTGAAGATATTTTTGAATTTTTATTTATAAAGGAAGAGAATCTTCCGTTTATTAAAGAAAAGCTTAAAGAAATTATAGAGGATTTTAGCCTTGAGTCCGAACCTATTTCTGTGGATTCTTCGGAGAAATTTTTGCAAATCCTTAAAGATATAGACGGTTTAAAGTTGAAGATTGATGATGATTTAAAGCCTGGGGATTTTGTAGTTAAATTTAAAGATTTTGCCGTGGTTCACAGCATAAAAGATAAATTGGGACTTTTGAGAGAAGAAATTGAAAGAGAGATTAAGAAATCTTCCAAAATATAAAGTAGAAGGAAAGGTTGTCGGGGTAAAAGGACCTCTTATTGAAAGTGTTTTGCCGAAGGTTTGTCTTGGTGATTTTTGTCAGATTGATAATAGGGTTGAAGCCGAAGTGGTCGGGTTTAAAAATGGAAGAACTCTTTTGATGGCGTATTCCGATACTACGGGTATTAGTGTTGGTAGTAAGGTGGAGCCTAAAACCGGTTCTGTGAGAATAGGGGTTTCAAGAGAGTTGTTGGGAACGGTTATAGATCCATTCGGTAAACCGCTGAATAGAGATAAAATAACATATACCGACTTTACATATCTTCAAGGAGAGAGAATTAATCCCCTTCAAAGGGATAGAATTAAAGAGCCTCTTGATCTTGGCATAAGGAGCATTAATGCTCTTTTAACCGTTGGGAAAGGTCAGCGTATAGGTATCTTTTCCGGTGCCGGAGTTGGTAAAAGCACACTACTTGGAATGATATCAAGATATACGGAAGCGGATGTTAATGTTATAGTTCTTGTGGGGGAGCGTGGAAGAGAGGTAAGAGAGTTTATAGAAGATAACCTGGGAAAAGAAGGACTTAAAAAATCTGTTGTTGTAGTTGCTACTTCTGATCAACCTCCGCTTGCAAAGATTCGTGCTGTTTTGGCAGGCTGTGCCGTTGCCGAGTATTTTTGTTCCCAGGGAGAGAATGTTCTTTTGCTTCTTGATTCCCTTACGAGGCTTGCTATGGCTCAGAGGGAGATAGGCCTAACAGTGGGTGAGCCTCCCACAACCAAAGGGTATGTTCCTTCGGTATTTTCTCTTTTGGCAAAGGTGATAGAAAGGGCCGGGAATTTTACAGGAAGAGGAAGTATTACCGGTATTTATACTGTTTTGGTCGAGGGAGATGATGTGTCTCTTGATCCTGTGGCTGATTCGGCAGTAGGTTTTCTTGACGGTCATATAGTGCTTTCGAGAGTGTTAGCAAACAGAAGGATTTTTCCGGCAATTGATATTTTAAAGAGTATAAGTAGATTGACTCCCTATCTTGTATCTAAAGAGATGCTACAACTTCAGTCGGTTTTTATAGATTTGGAATCAACGTACAGGGAGAGTCTTGATATGATTAACTTAGGGCTTTATAAAAAAGGCACCAACGGAAAGATAGACCTTTCAATAGCTGTCCATGATAAAATGGAAGAGTTTCTTAAACAGGATGTAAATAGGAGAATAACTATTGATGAAAGCTTTAATTCTTTGAAAAGTTTGATAGAATATATAAGTGTTGAGGGAGGAAAACATGGATATACCCGGAGTAACTTACAGTTCTGATAGTCATGTCAAAGTTGTTGATGCAAATTACGATAATGCTCAAATGTCCCAGGAGGATTTTCTTAAAGTTTTGCTTGCGGAACTGCAATGGCAGGATCCTCTCAAAGCGGAAGATATTTCTGATTTTATAGATAATACGGTAAAACTTAAAGAGCTTGAATCTTACGATACTTTCCAAAAAAGTGTGGATGAGCTGTTGTCTGCAAATCAGGCTAATGCCCTTTTGACAGCTTCTTCTCTTATAGGGGAAAATGTTAGGTACGAAGGGGATCAAACCTATGTGAAGAATGGTATCGGTTATGCGGATATTAAGCTTGATGCTTCTGCAGATACTGTTAAGATAGATATACTTGATAACTCCGGAACAATTGTTGAATCTAAAACGCTTTATAACCTTCAGGGAGGAGTTGATTACCCTCTTTCCATAGAGAATTCTTCCCTTCCTGATGGATACTATACTGTTAGTGTTCAAGCCACATCTAACGGTGATTCTGTTAATGCTTCGGTTGTAAGTGAGGCTTTTATAACCGGGGTTGAGAAAAATAGCGATGGGACGATTGTTTTGAATACAGATACGTTTTCAATAGAAAATTCTAACCTTGTTGGAATAGGGGGCTAAAATGCTACAGTCATTTTATACTGCTTTTACAGGATTAAATGCTGAAAAGAATTGGTTATCGGTTATTTCAGATAACATTGCGAACGTTAATACTATAGGTTTCAAATCTGAAAGAGCGGTATTCGAGGATCTTCTCGCCAGTAGTTTGACAACTTATAGTAACGGTTCTCCGAAAAATCTTGAAATAGGTGGAGGAGTATATGTCAGTGCTACTGCCAAAGATTTTTCTCAGGGTACATTTATGAACACAAATAACCCTCTT
>JALSLT010000038.1 GCA_026988135.1 Desulfurobacterium sp. | reverse complement strand
TATCTCCACTATAAACCAAAAAAGGAGAAACATGGCTTTTCAACTCCCATAGTAAGAGCAATTCTCAAAAGTGCAAAAACAGGAAACTTTGAAGATTATGAAAACATATACGAATACTACAAAGAAAATCCGGTATATCTAAGAGACTTACTTAAAATAGAATCCGACAAAAAACCTATCCCTCTTAAAGAAGTCGAACCTGTAGAAAGCATAATAAAACACCTGATAGTTCCCGGCATGTCAATAGGTGCTCTATCAAAAGAAGCTCACGAAATACTTGCGGAAGCGATGAATCTTTTGGGTAGCAAAAGCTGCAGCGGGGAAGGAGGAGAAGACCATAAAAGATACTCAACTACTAAAAACAGCAAGATAAAGCAAATAGCCTCGGGAAGATTCGGTGTAACCCCTTCATACCTCTCATCAGCAAAAGAGATAGAGATAAAAATCGCTCAAGGAGCAAAACCGGGAGAAGGTGGACACCTTCCCGGGAAAAAAGTTACACCTTACATAGCCTCTCTACGGTTCTCAATTCCGGGAGTTACCCTCATATCTCCTCCTCCGCACCACGATATCTACTCAATCGAAGACCTTGCACAGCTTATTTATGACCTCAAACTTGCAAACCCTAAAGCTAAAATAGCGGTTAAACTTGTAGCAGAATCGGGAGTTGGCACCGTAGCATCCGGAGTTGCAAAAGCAAAAGCAGATATTATCCAAATTTCCGGCGGAGATGGCGGAACCGGAGCATCTCCTATAACCTCAATAAAAGGTGCCGGACTACCATGGGAGATAGGACTTCCGGAAACACATAAAAACCTTTCAGAAAACGGATTAAGAGAAAATGTAACACTAAGAGTTGATGGCGGAATAAAAACAGGAAGAGATGTAATTATAGCCTCTCTTCTTGGGGCCGAAGAATTTGGTATCGGAACGGCGGCAATGATAGCCGAAGGATGTATAATGGATAGAGATTGCCACACTAACAGATGCCCCGTAGGAATCGCAACACAGGACAGAGATAGAATAAAAAGGTTCAAAGGAAAAGTTGAGTTTGTAATGAACTACTTCAAACTCGTTGCAGAAGATATAAGAAAACACCTTGCTCAAATGGGTTATAGAAATCTTAAAGAGATAACCGGAAAAAATAATTTTTTAAAACCGGATATAGATAGAATTTCAAAATACACACGAACATCGAATCTGGATTTTGAAATCATTACAGACAATCCCTACCCGTTGGCAAGAGAAAAAACTCCATACAATCCAATCTCTTCAGCTTTAAACGAAAGAATTATCGAAGACGCAAAACCGTTTATAGAAAACGGGGAGCCATTCACTAAAACCTATACAATAAAAAACATCGACAGAGGTATCGGAATACCATTATCCTATCTTGTGAACAGATATTACGGAAATAATGCTCCCAAAAATCTAATAAAATTATACTTCAAAGGGACAGCCGGACAAAGCTTCGGTGCATTTTTATCAAACGGGATATCTCTATTCCTTGAAGGTATTGCCAACGATTACGTCGGCAAAGGAATGGGTGGAGGCCTCATTGTGTTGAATTTCTCCGACAAATTCAGGGGAAAACATTTTGAAAATGTTATAGCGGGAAACACTCTCCTTTATGGAGCTACCGGAGGAATGCTCTTTGCTTCTGGAAAAGTTGGAGAGAGATTTGCCGTTAGAAATAGCGGAACCATCGCAGTTGTAGAAGGAACAGGACAGCACGGATGTGAATATATGGTAAAAGGGGTTGTAGTTGTTCTTGGAGACGTAGGAATGAATTTCGGCGCAGGAATGACCGGCGGAGTTGCTTATGTTCTTGATGAAGATATAGAAAAAAAGATAAACCACAGTTATGTTAAAGTTAAAGAACTAACGCAAAAGGACGCTGACTTCCTTAAAATACTGATAAGTAAACATTACAGGTTTACAAAAAGCGAAAAAGCCGCCGAGGTTCTTGAAAACAGTTTTGTTTTCGAAAAACTTAGGAAAGTTGTTCCTTTAAATGAAAAAATCGTTGAAGAAATAACGATAGGAGCAACCGGATTACCTGAATAACAAAGTTTTTAACAATTTGTGTATAATAACCGGAAATACGCATCAACAGGAGGTTTAAATGGCTTCAATAGACGTTAATCAAATATCCAAAGGAATGAAACTGGAAATAAACGAAGACCCTTATGAAATCATTGGATATCAACATGTAAAACCCGGGAAAGGACAAGCTTTCGCAAGAATAAAACTAAAAAACCTAAAAACTGGAAATGTTGTTGAGAAAACATATAAAGTTGGTGAAAAACTTGAAGTCGCTGATTTTGAAGAAAGAGAAATGGAATATCTGTATAATGACGGTACATTTTTCTACTTTATGGATACGAAAACTTACGAACAGATAGGTATATCAACGGAAAACATAGGAGAAAAAGCAAACTTCCTTAAAGAAAACAAATCTATTCAGGTTCAATTTTATAAGGGAGAACCGATTTCCGTAAAACTACCGAAAACCGTAATTCTACAAATTATAGAAACAGAGCCCGGATTTAAAGGCGACACTGTAAACAACGTCTTCAAACCTGCTACCGTTGAAACCGGAGCCATCGTTCAGGTACCAACATTTATAAACGAGAAAGAATACGTAAAAATTGACACAGAAACAGGTAAATACCTCGAGAGAGTTAACAAATAAGGTGGAGGCTATTGTGATAGATAAAATAGAAAAACTTCTTAAATCACTTGAATCAAGCAGCATAGAAGAATTGGAAATAGAAATTGATGACCTTAAAGTCAAAGCGAAGTATTACAGACAAAAGCCTACAGAAACTCTAATAGTGGAAAAAATATCCGAAACTCCTGTTCAACAAACTGCGATCCAAAAAAACATACCTGAACAGAACAAGATTGCATCTGAAAATATCCACATAGTTAAATCCCCTATAGTAGGGACATTCTACAGAGCTCCGTCACCGGGAACCGAACCTTTCGTAAAAGAAGGAGATTTTGTTGAAAATGGCCAAACTCTCTGCATAATAGAAGCTTTAAAAGTTATGAACGAAATAGAATCGGATGCTCCCGGCAGAATCGTAAAAATACTTGTAAAAGACGGACAACCCGTAGAATTTGACCAACCGCTTTTCGAAATAGAAAAAGTCTAAATCCGGAGATTTATATGTTTAAAAAAGTACTGATTGCAAACAGAGGCGAAATAGCAGTTAGAATAATAAGAACATGTAAAGAACTTGGAATAAAAACGACAGTAATTTATTCAACCGCAGATAAGAATTCTCTTCCTGTATTTTTAGCCGATGAATCTATCTGCATCGGTGAAGCTAAGCCATCGGCAAGTTATCTAAACATTCCAGCAATTATCTCTGCTGCAGAAATATCCGGTGCCGACGCTATTCACCCCGGATACGGTTTCCTATCTGAAAATCCCGGATTTGCAGAAGTGTGTAGGGCCTGTGGAATTGAATTCATAGGACCCTCTTCCGAAACGATGGTTGTAATGGGTGATAAAGCTCAAGCCCGAAACATAGCTCAGAAAGCCGGTATCCCTATTGTTCCGGGAAGTGATGCAGTAAAAGAACCCAAAAAAGCTCTCCAGTTTGCAAAAGAGATAGGTTTCCCGGTTCTTGTAAAAGCCGCCCACGGTGGAGGCGGAAGAGGGATGAGAGTCATAGAGAACGAAAAAGGAGCCGAAGAACTTATAGGAATGGCAATGGCTGAAGCCGAAGCTGCATTTGGAAACGGTGAAGTTTATGTGGAAAAGCTTATTCTAAATCCCAGACACATAGAAATTCAAGTCATTGCCGACAAACATGGAAACGTTATAGTCTTAGGGGAGAGGGAATGTTCTCTTCAGAGAAGACATCAAAAAGTACTTGAAGAATCTCCGTCTCCTTTCGTTGATAAAAACCTCAGAATAAAGCTTTACGAATCAGCTCGTAAAATCACTTCTTTCATTAAATATGAAGGAGCAGGAACAATTGAATTTTTAGTTGATAAAGATAAAAATTACTATTTTATTGAAATGAATACAAGAATTCAGGTAGAGCACCCGGTAACCGAAATGGTAACAGGTAAAGATCTGATAGCTCTCCAAATAAAATCTGCAGAAGGAGAGCAGATTAACATATCTGACCCTGATTTAAACGGTCATGCAATAGAATTTAGAATAAATGTCGAAGATTATAAAAAAAATTTTCGACCTACACCGGGCAAAATAGAGAAACTTTTACTTCCGGGAGGATTCGGAGTAAGAGTTGACACACATATATATGAAGGCTACTCTATACCTCCGTATTACGACTCCCTGATAGCAAAACTCATAGTTCACGGAGAGAACAGAGAAAAAGCCATAAAAAGAGGACAGAGAGCCTTATCGGAATTTTTCGTAGAAGGGAATATAAAGACCACCATACCGTTTCACATTAAACTAACGGAAGATGATAATTTTATTAAAGGAAACCTTGACACAAAAGTATTAGAAGATAAAATTCTAGATAGAATAGTAAAAAACAAATAAGATAAAATCTAAATCTTTTTACGGGTATCGTAATTTGAAATATTTTTCTACAGATTCCGAACGGAAAGAAAAAACAATAAAAAGGTTTGAATATCTATTACAGGAGGTCTAATGTCCGCAATCCAGAAACATGAAAAGGTGAAAACATGGTTAAAGGAATATCTTAAAGAGTTTGAGGAATACTCCGGCACTGTCGAAGAACTTGCCCAACTCACAAGCACAAGTGCTTATCTTGTCAGGAAAGCAATTTCGGAGCTTGGAGAAGAGAGGTTTTTAAAATCCGAGTCAAAAAGAGGCAAAGGGCTACATATATCAATTGCACAGGAAACCGAAATACAACTATCTCAACCAGCAGAAGAAACTAAAAAAGAAGAAAACGCCATTAAAGAAAAAAGAAAAAGAAAAACCTCACTACAAGACGAAGTTTTATCTTCTCTTTTAGGAAAAGAGATAACCGTATTTCTGATAAGCGGAACAAGGCTTGAAGGAAAACTCCTCGACTTTGATAATTTTACGTTATCAATGACAGCGCCAAAAGGAAAATCCCTCGTATATAAACACGCTATAGCAACAATAATTTTCGAATAGGTGAGATATGAATAGATACAAAACTCTCGAAGAACTTCAACTTGAACTTATAGATCTCATAGAAGAAAATGGTGAATTTAGAGGAAGTATAAACGATTTTATGAAAATCCTCGACGTAAAACAAGAAGTTATCATACCCCTTCTTAACAGCTTAAAAGCTTCCGGAGATATTAACTACGAAGTGGATGGAGAAGATATAATCGTAAGACCGGCCACATTTTCAACCGCACCGACTGTTATCTCCTCTAACCGGGAAGATGAGATCGAAAAAAAATTAAATGAAGGATATAAAATCGTTGCATCCTCTCTACTTGGCGGAGTTCAAAGTAGAAATCTCAGAAAACTTATAAACAAGAAAATTTTGATATTTTTCAGAAATGGTTCCAAAGCGGAAGGAAAATTAAAAGGATTTGACAGATTTGTTTTAAGAGTTAACACCCCGATGGGTAGAATGCTTGTTTTCAAGCATTCCATAACAACTATCCTTTATAAATCTTAAACCTTCACGTCAAAGTAATCCCTTAAAGCATCCCCAAAAAGGTTAAAGCTCACAATAACGGTAAAAATCGCCACACCTGGAAATAAAAGCCACGGACAAGAAGATAGCTTTGTTACATTTTGAGCTTCGGCAAGCATATTACCCCAGGAGGGATACGGTTCCTGAACACCAAGCCCTATAAGGCTAAGTGCAGACTCTCCTAAAATATAACCTGGAATAGAAAGCATCGCAGCCACAAGGATATAGGATAAAGTACCGGGGATTATATGCTTTTTTATAATATAGAAATTGCTTCCACCCATAACTTTTGCAACCTTAACATAATCTCTTTCCCTTATAGAAAGAACCATACCCCTAACAATACGGGCAAGCCCTGTCCATCCGATAAGAGACAAAATGGCCACGATAATAAAAAATACAGCAATACTGGGAATATCCACAGGAAACATGGAACGAAGAGCAAGGAGAAGATAAAAAGAGGGAAAAACCATCAAAAGTTCAACTAACCTCATTATAACCGTATCGGTAACACATCCGAAATATCCCGAAACAGCACCGACTATCAAACCTATCAAAAAGGAGATCAGAACACCTATAAGTCCTATAGTAAGAGAAATACGGGTACCGTAAATTAACCGGGAAAAAATGTCTCTTCCTAACCTGTCGGTGCCGAGAAGAAAAATCTTTCCCCCGTCTTTTACACCAAAAAGATGAATATCTGTTTTTACAAAACCAAAAAGGTAGTGAGGTTCTCCTTTCACAAAAAATTCCACGGGATATTTTTCTTTTTGAACAATCGTATATTGCTTAAAAACAGGATCTACAAGCTTATGACCATACACAAACGGCACTAAATAGAATCTGCCTTCTTCATCAAAAAAATGAATCGGGGTCGGCGGTTGATAGGGATTATGACGAAACTGAATATCATAAGGATACGGTGCAATAAAATCCGCTAAAACGGCTATAAAATAGAAAGCGATGAGAAAAACAAAAGAAACGGCTCCCACCTTATGTTTTCTGTAAAGGTTTTTCACAAACTTCCTCACAATTGTCCCTCAATCTCCCTCTCTTTTATTCTCGGATCGTTAAGAGCAAGAAGAACATCTGCTATAAGATTACCTATTATAAGCATTACCCCTCCTATATAGAGCCCTCCCATAACAACAAAAAAATCCTGTGCCATCACAGCATCAAACATAAGCCTACCCATACCGGGCCACGCAGTAATAATCTCTATAAGTGCAGCACCGGAAAGCAACCCTGCTATATCAAATCCTATAAGTGTTATAAACGGATTTAGGGCATTCCTTAAAACATGTTTGAACAGAATCACTCCGGTCGGAAGTCCTTTGGCTTTTGTCAACTTTACATATTCCTTCTCTAACTCATCTATCACCGTACCTCTGATAAGCCTTACAAGCGATGAAATACTTCCGATAACCATAGCGGTTAAAGGTATAAACATATGTTTAAATCTATCCGAAACTTTCCCTAAAAAAGACAGAGTTTCATAATTTTGAGAAACCACACCACCTATCGGGAACCATCCCGTCTTTGCCGCAATAAACATTAAAAGAAAAGCGATAAAAAAGGAAGGAATTGAAATTCCAACGATAGAAATTGCAATAATAAACTTATCAGTAAATCTATTTCTAAAGTATGCAGCAAAAATGCCCAAAGGAACTGCAAAAAGCCAGGAAATCAAAAAAGCGGAAACCGTAAGAGATAAAGTATTAAAAACCCTTTCACCAATAAGAGAAATAACCGGACGATGATAAGACATCGAGTAACCGAGATTGAAACGCACGGCATTCCAAAGCCAAAGGAAATACTGTTTCATTACAGGCTGATCAAAGCCGTAACTTTTCTCAAGAGCCTTTATCGTTTCTTTAGAAACGGAAGGATTCATCTTAATAGAAGTTAAAAAATCACCTGGTGCAAGTTTTATTATAAGAAATGAAATAAATGTCATTCCGAAAATCAACGGAATAAAATGAAGCAACCTCTTAAAAATATACTTAACCATCTTTCCGAACAAAAAAAGGGGAAATCCCCTTAATCCTTCCTTGTATATTCGGTAATTATCTGATTACCACACTGAAAAACTTTTTTTATATCGTACTTTTTTACATTTTGAAGCGTTTTAAAACCATCTCCCGATACGAGAGACGGAACGTTATCTCCACCAATAACAACAGGCAAATGAATCAATCTTATTTCATCAACAAGATCGTTTCTTATCATCTCCCAATTGACCTTGGAACCACCCTCCACCATAAGCTTTGTTATTCCCATATCGTAAAGCCTTTCAAGAAGTTCAACAAAATCAACTTTGTCATCTCCTGCAATAACAACTTCTACCCCTTTATCTTCCATAGCTTTTATTTTCTCGTTGGAACACCGTTTAGTTACAGCTATTACAGTAGGGGCTTTCGACACATCAAAAATATTAGCATCAAGAGGAAGATTTCCTGTCGATGCAGGAATAACACGAGTCGGGCTTTCTCCCTCAACATATCTAACGGTTAAACTTGGATTATCTATTCTAACAGTAGTAGAACCAACCATTATTCCGTCACACTCCGCCCTTACTTGATGGAGATATCTGTTGGCATCTTCATCCATAAGCTTCATTATCTCTTTACTGGAAACTCCCTCGTCAAGGGTAAGTTTTCCATCGATAGTAACCTCGGAAACAATCACAACATAAGGTTTTCTCATATTATTACTCCTCATATTCACTTCCATAATGTTTATAAAGATACAACAACCTTTGCATTAAAGACAGAAAACTCATAACCGCTATAAACTCTATACCGTATCTTAAAATCTGATGGTTAAAAGGGTAAAGAAGGGAAACGGTAAACAGCGTCGCAAAAGTTTCTGGTCTTCCGAAAAACCCCGTACTTTCAAGAGGATCTTTTATCTTCCCGGTCTCTCTAACCTGATAACCTATCTCTGCATAAACAACAGGTTTTATAAAGGTATGAAGCAGTGAAACAACCACTACAAAAAGAGCCATCCAATCTCCAACATATTTTAAAGCAACACTTCCCAGAACAAACCCGTCAACCCACTTATCGGCTATCCAATCAAATACGGCTCCAAATTTCGTTGCTTTTCTATTGTTAACAGCCACATAACCATCACAAAGGTCAAGAATACCTGAACAAAACAGAAGAAAAGCCCCGAGAACCGGATGGCCGCTATAGTAAACAAATGCTGAAATTGTCCCCACAACAAGGGCGGATAAGGTTATCAGATTCGGATGAATATTCGCTTTCGCAAAAGCCGCTCCAAAAGGAGAATACAATCTTTTCAAAGTGTCTCTTTTACTTGTTATATTCATAACAACTCCAAATTAAGGTTTCCCTACGCCTTCATAAACCTTCACATACTGCCGTATAACGGAAGGTTCCCAGAGATTCCTGCCATCTATTATAACTTTATCCCTAAACCTTCCAAAATCAACATCCTTGAACTCTGCCCACTCTGTAACAAGAATAAGTGCATCACTTCCTTCAAGGGCTTCATATTTATCACCACAGAAAACAAGTTTCCCGGGATATTTTTCCATCTCCTCTTTAAACACTCTTTTAGCGTTTTCCATAGCAACAGGATCGTAAACTTTAACATTAGCCCCTTCTCCCAAAAGCTCTCTTACAATTGATATTGACGGAGCTTCTCTCATATCATCCGTGTCAGGCTTAAAGGCAAGTCCCCATAGAGCTACAGTTTTTCCGTTGAGAGTATCAAAGTACTTTTCAAGCTTCTCAACAGGTTTTACCTTCTGTTTCTCATTCACATCAAGTGTCGCCGTTAAAAGTTCAGGTTCAACACCATACTGCTTTGCAGTATAAACAAGTGCTTTTACATCTTTTGGGAAACAACTTCCCCCGAAACCACATCCTGCATTTAGAAAATGAGGACTTACACGATGGTCAAGTCCCATCCCCCTTGCAACTACGGAAACGTCGGCTCCAGCCTTTTCACAAATATTGGCTACTTCGTTAATAAATGAGATTTTTGTAGCAAGGAAAGAGTTTGAAGCATACTTTATCATCTCTGCAGAAGGAAGGTCGGTTATAATCATCGTTGGCTGAAGTTTTTCATACAGAGAAGCAACCATCCCGCCGTAATCCCTATTATCGGCTCCTACAACAACCCTGTCAGGATTCATAAAATCCTCAACAGCTTTTCCTTCCCTTAAAAACTCAGGGTTTGAAACAACTTCAAACATCTTTTCCGGATTACTAAATCCTTTTTCTCTTAAAAGAGAAGAGATAAACTCTTTTGCCCATCTTCCTGTACCAACAGGAACAGTTGACTTATTAACTATGATTTTAAAATCACCCTCTTCCATCTGCTCAACTATACTTCTATAAGCACTTTCAACATACGAAAGGTCGGCGGAGCCATCCTCTCTTGATGGTGTACCAACTGCTATAAATATAAAATCCGAATTTTTTACTGCATAAGCGTAATCCGTCGTAAACTCTATATTCCTATTGTCTATCGCTTGTCTGAGAATTTTACCAAGCCCGGGTTCATATATCGGCACTTCTCCCTTTTTAAGTCTTTCTATCTTCTCAGGGTCGATATCAAGTCCTATAACCTTATGCCCAAGATATGCAAAGCACGCTCCGGATACAAGTCCAACATATCCCGTTCCAACTACCGCTATCCTTTTTGACATTCTCTCGCCTCCTTTAAAGCTAATCCGTATAGTAAACCAAGTTCACTTACCGTAACGTTCGAAACACCAAAAACTTCACAAAAAACCTTAAAAAACGCAAGTCCCGGGACTATCACATCAGCCCTGCCGGCCTCAAGTCCAACAATCCTTTTCCTGTCTTCCACAGTCAAAGAAACAACTTTTTCATACCACTTAATTATAAGCTCATACGTAACATTGTAACCGTGAACTTTCTTAGTATCGTAAACCGTCATCCCCTCTTCCATAGCTACCACGGAAGTTATCGTACCTCCAACACCGTAAACCTCAAAAGGATAAGAAACGTCCACATTTTTTCCGAAACTTAAAAGTTTATCTTTTATAAAAGATTCAAGAGAAGCAATATCATCTGAAGAAGGTGGATCGGACTTTATAAAACTTTCAAGCAAAACAACCACTCCGAATTTCAAACTTTCATAATAGATAAGATTTTCTTCTTCTCCGTAAGCTATTTCCGTACTACCGCCACCAAGATCGACAGTCATAGCTCTCACCTTGGGCTTGAAGGCGTGAACATTCGCTATATAAACAAGTTCGGCTTCTTCTTTATCCGAAAGAATCTTAAGCTCTATTCCCAACTTACCTACTTCTTCTAAAAATCTGTCGGCATTTTTAGCTACTCGTGCCGCTTCCGTAGTAACCGCAACAGTTTTCTCAACCCTGTAATTATCTATCAAATCCTTAAACTCTTTTAAAACTTCAACCGTCCTCTCCATACTCTCTTTGAGAATATAACCGCTCCTTTTCACCCCCTGTCCCAAACGAGTTACTTTTCCCGTCTTTAACAAAGGCTTCACCTCTGCACTTTCAACATCGGCAATAAGCATTCGAGTTGAGTTTGTCCCTATATCTATAATCGCTATCCTCAATTTTTTCCCCTTAAAAGTTATAATTTGAACATTAGTTTGTAATTTTACCACTTGGGAGATTAAAAATGTTTACAGGGCTCGTAGAGGAAGTTGGCCATATAAAAGAAATAATAAAAAAAGGTAAAAGTGCAGTTTTAATCGTAAGTTGCAAAAAAGTTACGGAAGGAAGTAAACCCGGAGACAGCATAGCTGTAAATGGCATATGCCTTACTGTAACTAAAATCGAAAACGGTATCATCTCTTTTGACCTTTCATTTGAAACAGTGGAAAAAACAGCCTTCAAGTTTTTAAAACCGAAAACAGCAGTAAACCTTGAAAGAGCTTTAAAAGTAGGAGATAGACTGGGAGGTCATATTCTTCAAGGACATGTTGATACAACAGCAAAAGTAACCGGGATAAAAAAAGTCGGAGAAAGTTACATTTTTACCCTTAAAGTATCTCCGAAATTTACCAATTTAATAGTGGAAAAAGGCTCAATAGGTATAGACGGAATCAGTCTCACAATCACGGAAATTAAACAGGAAAACTTTTCCATAGCAGTCATACCTACAACCTATAAAGCAACAACCCTAAAATTTAGAAGGCCGGGCGATATTGTTAATCTGGAATTTGACATAATAGGAAAATATATTGAAAGAATACTGAATAAAAATTAGGAAATAGTAAAATGTCTCTCCGCAAAATCCCCGTAAAGGAGAAATTAAATGGAAAAAAAGTTCTACCTAACAACACCGATATACTATGTTAACGATATTCCTCACCTGGGACACGCATATACAACAACCGCTACTGATATAATTGCAAGATTTGAAAGGTTTCTTGGAAAAGATGTCTTTTTTCTCACCGGTACGGACGAACACGGACTAAAAATACAGAAAGCAGCAGAAAAAAAAGGTTTATCTCCAAAAGAACTTGTTGACTCCCTGGTCCCTATGTTTAAGGAACTATGGAAAAAATTAAACATCTCTTACGATAGATTTATAAGAACAACCGATTCCGACCATATAAAAGCGGTTCGGCACATTTTTACAAAGTGCTACGAAAACGGAGATATATATCTTGGAGAATATGAGGGCTGGTACTGCGTCCCTTGTGAAACCTATTACACGGAAAAAGATCTTATTGAAGGAAATCTCTGCCCAATGTGTAAAAGGCCCGTGGAAAAAATCAAAGAAGAGTCCTACTTTTTTAGACTTTCAAAGTATGAAGACAAGCTTCTCGAACTTTATGAAAAAAACCCTGATTTCATAAAGCCCGACTTCAGAAAAAAAGAAGTCACAAACTTTGTAAAGCAAGGACTAAAAGACCTATCCATAAGCAGAACCGGATTTACATGGGGAATCCCGGTCCCCTTAAACGAAAACCATGTAATATACGTTTGGTTCGATGCCCTTACAAACTATCTTACAGCTGTGGGATATCCTGAGAACAAAGAGATGACAAAAAATTACTGGCCAGCTGACCTTCATTTGGTCGGCAAAGATATACTGAGATTCCACACGATATATTGGCCAGCATTTCTTATGTCCGCCGGCCTTGATGTACCTAAGGAGGTTTTTGCCCACGGATGGTGGACCGTAGAAGGGGAAAAGATGAGTAAATCGAAAGGAAACGTAATAAATCCATACGAACTTGTAGAAAAATTCGGGGTTGATAGAATAAGATTCTTTATGTTTAGAGAGGTAGCATTCGGAATGGACGGAGACTTCTCATACTCAAAGCTGGTAGCAAGAATCAACGGAGAACTTGCAAATGACCTTGGAAATCTCTTTAACAGAACCCTTTCAATGATAAAAAAATATAAAGGAGAAATAATCCCTCAACCCTCCGGAGAAATTACAGAAATAGACAAAGAGATAGAGAAAAGAGCAGTCGAAACTTTCGATGCAATCAAAACCTTAATACCCAAAGCCGAGCTTACAAAAGCCCTTGATAAAATCTGGCAATTTATAAATTTTGTAAATCTTTATATCGACAGAACCGCTCCTTGGAACCTAAACAAAGAAGGTAAAGAAGAGCTTAACCGGGTTCTTTACAACATGGTTGAAGCGTTAAGGTTCATAACGATATTTACGTCTCCCTTCATGCCAGAATCCGGCAGCAAAATGGCAGAGATGTTAAACCTTGATAATGATGAATTAAAGCATGAAAGTTTTAAAACTTGGGGTAACTTAAAATCGGGAAAAAAGCTTAACGAACCAAAAATCCTCTTCCCCAGAATAGAATACAATAACGGAGAAGTGAAAATAGCAAAAACAAAAAAGGGGTAGTCGTACCCCTTTTAAACTATAAATTTAGAGAACCTTCTCCGTAAGTACCTTCTAAACATCTTTATACACATATTCCACATTTGTCGCACTTGGTTTAAGAACATATTCTTCAAGAAAAGGAAACATCTCTTTTATCCCCTTGTTAATTTTAATAACCACTCTCTTTTTTGCCACCCTTTCGGCCTCTTTTAATGTTTTGGGAAAAACAAAATCTTTTACGGCAACTTCCCTAAAAGGCTGCATAACATCACATTTCCATTTCGGTTTGATAAACATCGGTGAAAAATAAACAATATCAAACGAATTATCCGGAAAGGCCGTTAAAAATTCCGCATTATCCCCTATATTCACTTTTATCTTCCTGAAAGCTTCTTGAGCAACTGAAAGTTTACCTTTCGGCTTATAAACTTCCAACCCTCTTCTAACAATCTCTCCTATCACCGGATCTTTTTCCACTCCTACAACATCCTCTTCTGCAACAAAGGCGGCTATAATTGCATCTTGAGCAAGCCCTAAATTGCAATCGAGAACTCTATCCCCCTTCTTTAAATCCATGGCTTCAACCATCGCTTCCTTACCGGTTCTTATAAAATTTAACAGTCTGATTTTTACAAGTCCCGGATGAAAAAAGAGCCTGTTACTTGAAGCAGTATGGAGAATTAGACCGCCTGACGAAACAACCAAAACGTTTTTACCGTATTTTTTCTTTAAAGCATTTATTGTCTTATGCCTTCTCGGAATATAACTTACGTTAAATTTCTTTGAAAGACTCTCTGCATCTTCTATAATTTTTCGCATAGGTGATTTTTCTGTAGTAACAATAACCTCCAAAACTATCCTCCCGGAGAAAGTAATGAATACAAAGATTATAAACCTTGAAAGCGTAGATTCCACAAATGAGTTTCTAAAAAGAGAAAATTTATCCCCGATAACCGTCGTTACAGCAAAAATTCAAACACAAGGAAAAGGAAGACGGGGAAAGAGATGGATATCCCACTCCGACAAAGGACTTTATATCTCGTTTCTCTTTCCCGTACCGGAAAAGATTCCGAACATTCAAATCATCAGCATCTCAACTGCAACCGCCGTAGCAAAAGTCCTCAACGAATTCAAATCAGAATTCCTAATAAAATGGCCCAACGATATACTGATAAAAGGGAAAAAGATATGTGGAATTCTCCCTGAACTTACGAAAGAAAAACTTATAATCGGCATAGGCATAAACCTCTATCACTCGGAAAAAGAACTTCAAGGAACAGAAACCCCGGCAACCTCTCTTGCCATTGAAAAAATAGAAGTCCCGAGAGAAAAAATAACCAACTTTATAATAGAGGCAGTAAAAAATAGTTTCTTTAAAACAGCAAACGGGAAATTTGACCTGTCTGACTATGAAAAAATAGCACTGATAAAACAGAACACACACGTTGAAATAAAAGAGGAAACGGGAACGGTTTCAGGAATAGCTCTCGGAATAGATAGAGAAGGTTTTTTAATTGTTGAAATCAACGGAAAGATAAAAAGAGTATTTTCGGGAGATGTAAGTGTAAGAGTGTAATTGCAAAGTTGCAAATCGAAAAAAAATGAAAATATTAGTTACAACTTGAAAATCAAAAAGCTTATAAAATCTCAACAGTTGAAAAAATAGGCATAATTTTTGCTTATATGGCTTCTATATAGAAATGAAAATCAACTAAGGAGCACGTAAATAATGCAGATAAACCAGCAAACAATTAAAAAAGAAACTTATTTTAGCGGAATAGGTCTTCACACCGGCAGAAAGGTGAATGTTAGAATCGTTCCTGCACCCCCCAATACCGGTATAGTTTTCATAAGAAGCGATATCTCCTCTCTTCCGGAAATCAAAGTTTCACCAGAAAACACAACAAACCTTTTCTACGCCACAAATCTCCAAAAAGACGGCGTAACCGTCAAAACCGTAGAACATATCCTAGCTGCTCTATCCGCATTCGGAATCGATAACCTTTATATTTATATAGATAATGAAGAGCTACCGATACTCGACGGAAGTGCCGCTCCATACATATACCTCTTTGAAAATGCAGGAGTAAAAACACAACGAAAAAAAAGAAAATATCTGAAATTAAAGAAATCCGTTGAGATAAAAGAAGATGACAAATACCTCATCGCTTCTCCGGCAAGCACTCTCTCAATAAAAAACACCATTTCTTTCCAACATACTTACAGAAAAATTCAACATCAAACTATCCAATACCCTCATTCCCGTGAAGGATTTGAAAAACTCCTTGCAAAAGCAAGAACATTCTGTTTCGTCCAAGAAGTTGAATGGTTAAAATCCCAGGGATTGGCAAAGGGTGGAAATCTCGACAATGCAATAGTGATAGACAAATACAACATCTTAAACCCTACGGGACTTAGAATGGAAAATGAATTTGTGGCCCATAAAACTCTTGATCTTATCGGAGATCTTTATATTTTAGGATATCCTCTACTTGCCGAAATCGAAGGATTTAAAACGGGACATGCTCTAAATGCAAAACTTGTCAAAGAAATACACAGTGAGAAATGCTATGAACTTATCGAATTTAAAGAATCTGCAGAAAGAGAATTAAAAGAATCGATAACAGGAAATACTTTCCATATAGAAAATTCCTAAATCGGTATAAAAGTGTTTGAAAAATTGATAGAAATCCGAAAGGATTTTTCCGGCTTCCTTCTTGGAATGGTAAAAATGTTGAGAGAATGCCGAAAATTTCGCACACTATCGAGAATAATAAAGATTTTCAATCACCTGTTTTCGGTTTTGTCTTCGAAATTTTTTTTTGTTATCTCAAAACTTTTCCGCAACATAGAAACCTTACTAACAACTGGTAGAAGTAGAACCCTTAAACACCTCAACCCTATTGTCACTCCTATTTCCCGGTAAACTGGTAAAATGAAAATTCATAATCGACAACTACTCAGGAGGAAAAATGGAACCTATAAAAATCGAAGCACCTATCGTAGATCAAAAAACGATAGAAACTCTGAAAGCCGGAGATATAGTCTTAATTTCCGGAATTATCTACACGGCAAGAGATGCCGCTCACAAAAGAATCGTTGAAACCATAGAAAAAGGAGAAAAACCACCGATAGATATAAAAGGACAAATCATTTATTACGCAGGACCGGCGCCGGCAAAACCCGGCATGCCGATAGGTTCTGTCGGTCCTACAACAAGCTACAGAATGGACCCTTACGCTCCGAAGCTCCTTGAACTCGGATTAAAAGGAATGATTGGAAAAGGGAAAAGAGACCAAAAAGTAAAAGAAGCGATAAAAAAGTACAAAGGAGTATATTTTGGAGCTATCGGCGGAGCAGCCGCTTACCTCGCAAGATGCGTAAAATCCGCCGAAGTTATCGCATATGAAGATTTAGGACCTGAAGCGCTAAGGAAACTTGTTGTTGAAGATTTTCCGGCGTTTGTTGTTAACGACATCTACGGCAAAGACCTTTATGAAATTGGAAGAAGTCAATATCAAGAGCTTTTTAAGTTTTAATTTTTACTGTAAAACCGTTTTAGAATTACTATTTTAGCTTCAAAAACATTGGGATTTTTCGGTTGCAAAGCAACCTCAGAATAACTCTCTTTGTCATTCTGAGGGCAAAGCCCGAAGAATTTCTTAAAGTTTATAGTTAGTTTTTAAAACATTCTATTTTACTGTTGATTTTTTTACAAATTTTTTACATAATTTTTACAGCAATTTAAACTCTATAAATCACACAAAAAAGGAGAGGAACGATGGGACTAAACATCGTACAAAAAATAATCAAAACACACCTTAAAGAAGGTGAAATGATAGCCGGTAAACCCATAGCTATCAAAATTGATCAAACAATAACCCAAGATGCAACAGGAACAATGGCTTATCTTCATTTTGAATCCATGGGCCTTCCAAAAGTTCAAACGGAACTTTCCGTTTCCTACGTTGACCACAACACAATCCAAGCCGGCGGACCTGAAAATGCAAACGACCATCTCTTTCTTCAAACCGTAGCATCCAAATACGGCGTTTACTTCTCAAAAGCGGGAAACGGTATCTGCCATCAGATTCACCTTGAAAGATTTGCAATACCGGGAAAAACACTTCTCGGTTCAGACTCCCATACCCCGACAGCAGGCGGTATAGGTGCTCTTGCCATCGGTGCGGGTGGAATGGACATCGCTCTTGCAATGGCAGGCGAACCTTTCTACCTTAACATGCCAAAAGTAGTTAGAGTTAATCTTTACGGCAAACTAAAACCTTTCGTATCCGCAAAAGACGTTATTCTTGAACTTTTAAGAAGATTATCTGTAAAAGGTGGAGTTGGAAAAGTATTTGAGTACGGCGGAGAAGGAGTTAAACACCTTACGGTTCCTGAAAGAGCCACAATAACAAACATGGGAGCTGAACTTGGAGCTACATCCTCCATATTCCCAAGTGACGAGCAAACATACATCTTTATGAAAGCTCAAGGAAGAGAGGCTCAGTGGAGAAGACTTGAAGCTGATACCGATGCCGAATATGATGAAGTTATAGATATCGACCTTTCAGAACTTGAACCTTTAATCGCATGTCCTCACATGCCTGATGAAGTCAAGAAGGTAAAAGAGCTTGAAGGAATGAAAGTTCATCAGGTTGCAATCGGTTCATGTACAAACTCTTCCTATAGAGACCTGATGATGGTAGCTAAAATGTTTGAGCAGGCTAAAAAACCTGTTCATCCAATGGTATCTGCCGCTATTTCACCCGGTTCAAAGCAGGTTCTCAGAATGATAGATAAAGAAGGAATGTATGATGTGCTTTTAAGAGCCGGTTTCAGATTCCTTGAGTGCGCCTGCGGACCATGTATCGGAATGGGATTCTCTCCACCATCCGGAGGCGTTTCGGTTAGAACATTCAACAGAAACTTTCTGGGACGTTCAGGAACAAAAGATGCTCAAGCTTATCTCGCATCTCCTGAAACTGCAGCGGCTATCGCTATAACAGGAGAGATGAAAGACCCAAGAGACCTTGGTCTTGAAGAGATAAAAATCTCCCTTCCTGAAAAATTTGAAATTGATGATTCAATGATTTTTGCTCCTGCTGCCGACCCTGATGAAGTTGAAGTCTGGAAAGGACCGACAATCAACTATATCGGATACAAAGAACCTCTCGGAGATAAACTTGATGGGGAAGTTCTCTTAAAAGTCGAAGACAACATAACAACAGACCATATCATACCCGGCGGTGCAAAAATTCTACCTCTTCGCTCCAACATACCTGCTATCTCCGAATATATCTATACTGTCGTTGATGAAAACTTTACAAAACGCGCAAAAGAGAAAAAAGGCGGATTTATAATAGGAGGAGAAAACTACGGACAGGGCTCTTCAAGGGAACATGCAGCTATCGGCCCAATGTACCTTGGAATAAAAGCCGTAATAACAAAATCTTATGCAAGAATCCACAAGGCAAACCTTATAAACTTCGGAATTCTTCCGCTAACATTTGTTAATCCTGAAGATTACGACAAGATAGACCAGGAAGATATTCTTGAAATAGATACGTCAAACTTTGCTCCGGGTGAGGACAACATAATAACAGTTATAAACAGAACAAAAGGAATCTCAATCCCCACAAAACACGAACTTAATGAAAGACAGGT
>JALSLT010000037.1 GCA_026988135.1 Desulfurobacterium sp. | reverse complement strand
AGTCCAAGCAAGTCCGGTAGTAACTCCGATTTCATCCTCTCCAAGTTCCATTTCGGGAATGAATTTTGGTGCTCCTAAAATTTCTTCAACTTTTTTCTTGGTTATTACATACCTTTTTTCTTCACCTTCGCCTATCCAGAGAGCTACTTTTCTGCAAACGGCTGCTATTTTCCTGTCCAGTGCTCTTACTCCCGCTTCTTTTGTGTAGTGTCTTATTATGTGAGTTATCGCTTCGTCTCTAAACCGAATATCTTTTGAATTTAATGCGTGATTTTCTATCTGTTTCGGGACTATATACCTTTTTGCTATGTGTAACTTCTCTTCCTCTGTGTAGCCAGGGATATTGAGAACCTCAAGTCTGTCAAAAAGAGGTTCGGGTATTGTGTAAGGAGTGTTTGCAGTTGCTATGAATAAAACTTCTGATAAGTCGAAAGGTTGGTTTATGTAGTTGTCAATAAACTCTTTATTCTGTTCGGGGTCAAGTACTTCCAGCAAGGCTGCTGCTGGATCTCCTCGGAAGTCAGAAGCTATTTTATCTATTTCGTCCAGTAATATTACGGGATTTTTCGTTTTTGCTTTTCTTAGAGCTTGGATAATTTTTCCGGGCATTGCTCCGACATAGGTTCTGCGATGGCCTCTTATTTCAGATTCATCTCTGACGCCGCCTAAAGATATTCTTATAAATTTTCTACCCATGGATCTGGCTATTGAACGGGCGAGGGAGGTTTTTCCAACACCTGGAGGTCCTACAAAGCAGATGGTGGGTTGTTTTACTGTTTGGGATTTTTTCTTTCTCTTTTTCATTAAGGCTTTGACTGCTAAAAATTCCAGAATTCGATTTTTTACTTTTTCAAGGTCGTAATGATCTTCGTCAAGAATTTTTCTTGCCTTTTCTATATCAAGTTTGTCATTTGAGCGTTTTGACCAGGGAAGTTCAATCATCCATTCTATGTAGGTTCTAAGTACCGCGGATTCTGCAGATTCGGGGTGCATCTTTTCTAGTCGGGCTACCTCTTTTAGGACGGCTTCTTTAACATCTGCAGGCATTTTTGCTTTCTCTATTTTTTCCCTGTATTCTTCTATTTCTCTGCTTTTTTCTTCTTCTTCCCCCAGCTCTCCTCTTATGGCTCTTAGTTGTTGTCTTAGAAAATATTCTCTTTGCTCTTTTTCCATAGAGTCTCTGGCCTTTGCACGGATGAGTTCTTGAAGTTCCAATACTCTTATCTCGTGATCCAATTTCTTGCTTATCTTTTTCAGTCTTTCTAGTGGATCTATAGTGGAAAGAAGAGATGTTGCTTCTTCCGAAGATAGTTCAATCTGAGCGGCTATAAGGTCTGCAAGTTTCCCAGGGTCTTCTATGCTTCTTAATATCGCAACCATGTCCGGCGGAATCTGTTTCCCTAATGCTACGATTCTTTCTATTTGATCTTTTACGAGTTTTATCAGTGCTTCGTCTTCTATAGTTTCAGTAACGGTTTCTTTTTCATCGATATGCTCTATCTCTGCTTCAAAGTGTTCTTCCAATTTTTCAAGCTTTCTTAATTTTGCTCTTCCGAGACCTTGAACGAGGATTTTTACTCTTCCGTCGCTCATTTTTATCGATTTTAAAATTACTGCAATGGTTCCTATATCGTAAAGGTCTCTTTCGTTGGGTTCTTCGGTGTCTTTATCTTTCTGTGTTACGAGGAAAATTAGTTTATGTTCTTTAAGTGATTCCTCAACAGCACGAAGGGAGAAAGACCTTCCTACAAATAGAGGGGTTATCATCATCGGAAATACCACAACATCTCGGAGAGCAAGTACGGGTAGTTTGTCCGGAAGTTTTGGTTCTGTGATGGGAGGAATTTCCGTCATTTATTCACCTCTCTCTTTCAATTTTTCTTTCATATATTCCAATATATCATCTTTAAGCTCTTTTCTCATTAGTGCAAAGTCTATAGTTGCTTTGAGAAACCCCAGTTTTGAGCCTGTGTCGTATCTGTTCCCTTCCATAACTTTTCCGTAGATGGCTTCTTTCATGGATAGCTTTACTATAGCGTCCGTAAGTTGTATTTCATTTCCTTTGCCGGGAGGAGTTTTTTTAAGCATATTGAAAATTGTAGGTGTAAGAATATATCTTCCTGTTATTGCTAAGTTTGAAGGTGCTTCGTCTATTGAAGGTTTCTCAACAAGTTTGTCTATTTTTATTACGTCGTTTTCAACGTTGTTCCCTGAAATGATTCCGTAACTTGATACGGATTCGGGGTGAACTTCCTGAACTCCTAAAACGGAACATTTGTACCGGTCATAGGTTTCCATTAGCTGTTTTATCGCTGCTTTTTCGGAAATCATTATGTCATCGCCCAGAAGTACGGCAAAGGGTTCATTCCCAATAGCAGGTTCTGCCGTTAATATGGCATGTCCTAATCCGAGGGGTTCTTTCTGCCTTACGTAGATTATTTCTGCGAGGTTTGTTATCTCTTTTACAAGTTTCAGTAATTCAAGTTTTCCTTTTTTTTCAAGATTTGTTTCAAGCTCAAAGTTGGTGTCGAAGTGATCTTCTATCGCTCTTTTGTGCTTTCCTGTTACAAACACTATTTGTTTTATTCCGGCTTTTACGGCTTCTTCGACTATGTATTGTATAACGGGTTTGTCCACCAGCGGAAGCATCTCTTTAGGTTGTGCTTTTGTGGCAGGTAGAAATCTTGTTCCCAGTCCTGCAACCGGTATTACGGCTTTTCTTATCTTCATTATTTAACCTCCCATTTAAATCGCCTGGCAAATATACATTTAAGGTATCTGGATTCCGGAATTTGTAGAACAAAAGGATGATCTTTTGATTGGTAAGTAGTATATAAAATTTTTAAAGGGATTCTTGTATCAATGGCGGCGGATAGCAGTATCTCTTCTAAAATAGGAGGAGTTATATGGTGAGAGCAGGAGCATACGATAATTTTTCCTCCTGGTTTGAGCATCTTTAAGCCCCTGAGGAACAGTTCTTTGTATCCTTTTTTAGCTTGTTCCACAACAGTTCTACTTTTTGCAAATGCCGGTGGATCTATTACTATGGAATCAAAAGTTTCGCCGTTTTTCTGCAATTTTTTTAGAATTTTAAAACAATCACCTTTTATAAATTCAAATATGTTTTCGACACCGTTGATTTTTGAATTTTCTTTTGCGAGCTCTAAAGCAAACTCGGAGCTGTCAACGGCAACAACCTTTTTAGCTTTTCCTATTACTGCCGCATGAAGTCCGAATCCTCCTAAATGGCAAAATGCATCCAGGACTTTATCTCCTTCTTCCACAAATTCTTTGGCAAAAAGAAGTTTGTTTTCTCTCTGATCTAGAAAATATCCGGTTTTTTGTCCACCGATTATTCGAACTTGAACTTTTATTCCGTTTTCAAGAATTTCCACTTTTTCCGGAAAGGTACCGTGAAGTAGATTTTCAGTAAGCGGCAAACCTTCCAGTTCTCTTGTTTGAATCGTTGATTTTTCATAAATACCTTTAGGTTTTACTACTTCGATGAGAGCTTTTACTATTAAGGGTTTTAGAAGTTCCATTCCAAATGTTGTAAATTGGATTACAAGGTAACCGTTATAGTTGTCAACTATAAGCCCAGAAAGGTAGTCGGCTTCGGAATGGATAAGACGAAAACCGGTTGTGTTCGGTGCCGATTTCAGAAGTTTTTTTCTATAGTTTGAAGCTTCCCTTATACGATTGATAAAAAAGGACAGGTCTATCTCTTCTTCTTTTTTAAAAGTAAGGATACGAATAGCGATGTACGATTCCGGGTTTATGTATCCTTTTGCGAGGAATGCACCTTTATAATCTCTTATTATGCAGAGTTCTCCTGGTTTTACTCTCCTGGAATGGGAGAGAAGATCACTTTTATATATCCAGGGGTGAAAGTTTTTTATTTTCTGTTCCCTTCCTCGTTTTATCGAAACTTGTAACATTTAGTAACCTCACTGGTAGTCAAGAAGATTGTATGGCAAAATTTGTTAAATCGGATTTGTGGGTTGTTTTGGCTGTAATTATATCAGTTGTTTTGCCTGCAATTATAACGGAGGAAAAATTTCCCCATATCATCGCTATTTTGAAAGTGAAAAACAACTGTCTGAAAAATCTGCTCCATGTAAAAGGCGAGGGAGAAATGTTATTTGTAAATTTGGAGTAGTTTTTCATAGGTCGGGGACTTTTGGAAATAAATCTACATGCTTTTGTTCTGTTAACTGCTATAAAATAGGTGTTTTTACCGGTAAGTAATGCTTCTCCTCTTTTGCATAATTTTCTTTTGAGAAGGTTAAACGTATCAAAAGCTATGGTTCTGATGTTACGGTTTTTCAGCATTTTTGTCGTGTTACATTCCACTATTTCAAGTCCTATAGCTATGGCATTGTAAATTTCGTTTGTTTTCATTCTTTAATAGGATTAAATCCCCTTGTAATCGGTTATCAATTTTGCAAACTCTCTAAAAAGATATCTGGAATCGTGAGGTCCCGGGGAGCTTTCAGGGTGATATTGTACTGTGAATAAGGGTTTTGATTTGTGCTTCAGTCCTTCTACCGTTTTATCATTAAGACTTGTATGAGTTATTTCAAGTTCTTCCGGTACTGTTAATTCATCAACTGCAAATCCGTGATTTTGAGCCGTTATTTCAACTTTGCCGGTTTTTTTGTTCAAAACAGGTTGATTTGCTCCTCTATGGCCAAATTTCAATTTGTAGGTTTTTGCTCCGAGAGCAAGTGCTGTTAACTGGTGTCCGAGGCAGATACCAAATATAGGTTTTTTAAATGCTGCAATGAGGTATTTTATGGTTTCTATCGCGTAATCCACAGCTGCAGGGTCACCGGGTCCGCAGGATAGAAAAATACCGTCACAGTTGAATTTTAATATTTCCTCAGGCTTTGTTGCTGCCGGGAGAACGATGGGTTTTATTCCGACATCAACAAGGTTTCTTAGTATATTTTTTCTTATTCCGAAATCGATTACTGCAACATTATACTTTAAGTTTTCTTTTTTTCTGTATCCCTCATACGGTGCCCATGTTCCCTGTTCCCATTCATAGGGTTCGTCACAGGTAACTTTATCGACAAGGTTTAGACCTTCCATTTTAGGTCCGGAGAGAGCTTTTTTTACAAGGGATTCACTGTTAAGGTCAACGGTGGATATAACTCCTCTCATTGTGCCTGAACTTCTTAATTTTTTTACCAAAGCTCTTGTATCTATTTCCGCTATACCTACAACTTCATGTTTTGCAAGGTATTCTTCAAATGAAAATTTAGCTCTCCAGTTTGAGTGAATTTCGGAAATCTCTTTTACAATAAAGCCCTCTGCCTGTGGTTTATCGGATTCAATATCTTCGTTATTTGCACCTACGTTTCCTATCAAAGGGCATGTCATCGTTACAATTTGTCCTTTAAAAGACGGATCGGTAACTATTTCTTGATAGCCTGTCATGCTGGTTGTAAATACAATTTCTCCAAACACTTCTCCTTCGGCGCCGAAAGATATTCCTTCAAAGACAGTTCCGTCTTCAAGGACAAGCATTGCTTTTTTTCTTTTTAGCATAACTCTCTCCGTCAATATGGATTATAATTGTAATGGTTAGTTTACCAAATATTTTGGAGGTGTTATGCGGAAACTCCCTCTTTTATTTGTTTTTTTTTCGATGTTGATTTTAGGATGTAATTTTTCGGGAAATAAGCCTCTTGTTGTCTCTTCAATACCTGTTTGGAAACATGTCGCGGAATATTTGGGAGGTAGAGATTTTGCCTACTATTCGATTCTTAAAGGCGGAGAGTCGCCTCACGGTTATGAGATAAAGCCCTCTGATGTTGTTAAGTTGAAAAAGGCAAAGATTATTGTTGTTCATGGTCTTGGTCTTGATGATTGGGTTTTAAATGGAGTTGGAGATAAAAGTAAAGTTTTTAATGTTGGTGAACTTATGGCAAAAAAATATCCTGTTGTTGAAAAACAGGGCTATCATATTTGGGCCAATCCCGTAATGATGGAGGATGTCTATTTTGAGATTGCAAGAGAGCTGTCAAAATTCTATCCGTCAAAGGAAAAGTATTATGAAAAAAGGGCTGATGATTACGCGGCCATGATTGAGCAGCTTCTTCAGAAGGTAAATACTTGTTTGAAAGGAGTTAAGAATAGAAAAGTCATAGCTTATCATCCTATATGGGAACCTTTGTTTGAGACTATAGGAGTTAAAGCTGTCGGCTATATGACTGATAATCCTGAAAAAGAGCCGGGTCCCGATAGGATAAGGAAGCTTATAGAGAAAGCCAGAGATGAAAATGTTAAAGTTGTTGTTTCCGAGTTCGGTGAGGGAGAGGCGATTGCGAGAAAGATAGCTTCCGAGATAGGAGCTAAAATCGTTTTTCTTAATCCGACTCCGGATGAAGATTATGTAGTGGTTCTAAGTCAATGGTGCAACAAAATATGTGAAGTTTTAAAGGAGGCGGACAAATAATGATACTCATGATAGATAATTATGATTCTTTTACCTATAACGTTGTTCAGTATTTTGGTACTCTTGGTGCCGATATTAAAGTTGTGAGAAATGATAAGATTACGATTGACGAGATTGGGGAGATTTCACCCGAAGCTATAGTTGTTTCTCCCGGTCCGTGTACTCCGAAAGAGGCAGGAGTTTCCGTTGAAGTGATAAGGGAATTTGCCGGGAAAGTTCCTATATTGGGGATATGTCTTGGGCATCAGTCTATCGGTTTTGCATTTGGGGCAAAAATAGTTATGGCTGAAAATTTGATGCACGGTAAGGCTTCTTTAATAGAGCACGGAGATAAGTATCTATTTGAAGGTTTGAAAAATCCTTTCTCTGCGATAAGGTATCATTCACTTGTTATAGATAGAAAAACCCTTCCAAAAGAGTTTATAGTAACGGCGGAGAGTGTTGATGACCGGGAAATTATGGGTATAAGGCATAAAGAATACCCTATTTTCGGTGTTCAATTTCACCCGGAATCTATTCTTACGGAAAACGGAATAAAAATAATTGAAAATTTTATGAAGCAGGTGAAATGAAGTTATATTCTCATATAAAAACGGAGCCTGAAGATTTTGTTGTCGAAGAGATTCCCTCAATCGATTTTCTCGGAGGAGAGTCTTTTGATGTTTTCAGATTAAAAAAACGGGGAGTTTCAACTTTTGAGGCGATTAAAGTTTTTACAGAGTTTTTAAGGTGTCCATTTGAAGATGTGGGATTTTCAGGTTTGAAAGATAAGTTTGCTATTACTACACAGTATATAACAGTTCCTTCTGGTAGAGTTAATAAAGATTGTTGTGTCTTTATTTATGAAAAAGGATGGAAAAAAGTTGAATCTGTCAAAGATGAAAAAAGTTGGTTTTGCTTTGAAAGGGTAGGGAAGACGGCAGAGGCTTTATTTCCGGGAAAGATAAAGGGAAATCGTTTTACCGTTAAAATCAGGAATTTTGAAAAAACTATGAGAAAAAAGTTTTACAAAAATCTTCAAATCGTTAAACTTTATGGATTTGCAAACTATTTTGGGGAGCAGCGTTTCGGAAGTGTTAAAAGTAAAGAGGATTTTATCCTGAGATATGTTTTGAAAGGTGATTTTGAAACTGCCCTCAAAATTTACTTTTTAGGAAAAAAAAAGACAGGAGATGTTGTTGATTGGCGGGAAGTTTATGTAGTTTTGAAACCCAAACTTGAAGAGTATGAAAGAGACATGTTTGAGGGACTTCTAAGGGGACTTTCTTATGAAAAAGCGTTTATGATTTTTCCTAAAAATCTTAGACTGATGTTTAACTTTGCTTTTCAAAGTTTTTTATGGAATGAGATTCTTGCTCGTTATATTGATAAAAAATATTTTTCGGTGCAGGTTCCCTTTCTTAATAATTGGAAACTTTATTTTTATACGGATGTTTTTGATTTTGATTATTTGAAAAAGCTTAAAATTCCATATACCGGAGATAGATATTCCGTAGAGGATAAATTATTGAAAGAGATAATGTCAGAGGTGTTTCGAGAGAGTGGAGTAAAGAAAGAATTTTTTAATAATGAGGTGGGCGGAATAAGACTTTTGACCGATGGTTTGAGGAGAGCTGTGGTTGTTCCGGAAAATTTTAAAATTGTTTCAAAAACGAAAAGGGATATTACTCTATCTTTTGAGCTTCCTCCCGGTTCTTATGCAACGATTCTTTTGAGAAAACTTCTTGTCATATAGGAGGGAATCGTGAGCGTTTCCATAGGTTATCTCGAGGTAAAACTTTATATTCCCCATAGCCATTCTTTAAAAGAGAAGAGGATGGTTCTTAAAAGACTGAAAGAGCGGTTAAAAAACAAATTTAACATTGCTGTTTCGGAGATAAGTGAGCATGATAGATGGCAAACTGGAGTTATAGGGGTTGTTACAATAGCTATCGATACGCGAAAAGCTGATGAGACTCTCGAAAAAGTGGTGGCTTTTATTGAGAAAATTTATCCGGGTATTGTCAAAGGTTATCACAAAGAGATTCTTTGAAGGTTTTTTGGTTTGTAATTGTGAAATTTTGTTATAAGGTTTTAGAAGTAGTTTTAGAGTTTCTATTAGCTTTTTCTTTCTTTAAGTTTTTTTATTGTTGCCAAAAATTCAAGTTCTTGTTCTTCAAGCGCTGTTTCTATTTCTTTTATCGCTTTTTGGTACATGGGTATGTAGTATTTTTCAACTGCATTTACTCTTATGACGGTTTTTTTAAGTTCTTCCGCCATTTTCCACGCTTTTATTTCCAGTTCGGTTAGCTCCATAACCTTCTTCATGGAATCTATAAAGGCGGTTCTTGCCAGATCAACAAAAATTGATTCGGAAACCATGTCTATGGGAAATTTCTCAAGGTTTAACCTGTAACTTATTGATGGTACGGAAATACCTATGAAACTTTTCTCTTTTGCGTCTATTTCACCTTTTAGTGTAGTCGTTTCAACCTGTTTTTTTATGTTTTCTCGTCCCTCTTCCATGTATGCTTTTTTTAGCATCATGTAGGCTTTTTGGACGTAAATATTTAGTTCTTTCCGGGATTTTTCTACCTTATCCAGATGTTTTAATATCTCCTTAATAAGGACATTTCGTTTATGTTGAAGTATCTCTTTGCCTTCCTCCATAACGTTGAGATCTTTTTTCAGTTCAAGTAGCTCTGTTTTACTTTTTGTAAACTTCATTTTATGTATGTTCCTATATCTTCTTTTGTAAGTCTTGTTAATTCTCTTTCCGGTAGTATTGAAAGGAGTTGCCAGCCTATTTGTGTGGTTTCCTCAATGGAGCGATTTTCTTCCTCTCCCTGGGTTAAGAATTCTTTTTCAAAACTTTGTCCGAATTTAAGATATTTTCTGTCGGTTTTGCTTAATTCCGATTCACCTATTATGGCTGCAAGCATTTCAACCCGTTTTGATTTTGCATAGGCTGAATAGATTTGGCTTGCCCAGCGTCTTTGAAGTTTACTTATTCCTTGGTTCATCAATCTTGATAATGATGGGAGTATGTTTATGGGAGGGGATATTCCTTTTTTGTACAATCCTCTGTCTAGTACTATCTGTCCTTCTGTAATATATCCGGTAAGGTCCGGAATCGGATGGGTTATATCATCATCGGGCATAGTCAGTACGGGAATTTGGGTAAGGGAACCGTTTTTGCCTTTTATGAGTCCTGCTCTTTCATAAATTGTTGCGAGATCGCTGTACATGTAGCCGGGGTATCCTTTTCTTCCCGGGATTTCGTCCCTTCTTGAAGACATTTCTCTTAGGGCGTCGCAGTAGTTTGTCATGTCGTAAAGGACAGTTACGACGTCAAATTCTTTTTCAAATGCAAGGTACTCTGCAAGAGTAAGGGTTGCCTTTGGAACAAGAACATGATTTACACAGGACTCGCTTGCAAGGCTTATGAAAACAGCGGTTTTTTGGAAGTTGCCGCTTGCTTTTATATTTTCTATAAGTTCATTTGCCACTTCGAATTTTATACCTATTATTCCTAAAACTATTGCGGATTTAGGGTTGTCTCCCGGGATTTTTATCTGCTTAACAAGTTGGGCAACAAGTTTGTCCGTTGGAACTCCGGAAACTGCGAATATCGGAAGTTTTTGACCTTTTACGAGAGTGTTTAGTCCGTCAATTGCAGATATTCCGGTGTGTATGAAGTTTTTGGGGAAATTTCTCCATGCGGGATTTATTGTATTACCGTTTATGTTGGCTTCTTTGCTCGTGATTATGTTCCCGAGTTTATCGATAGGTTCGCCAAAAGCGTTGAATGTTCTTCCCAACATTCTTTCGGATACGGGAATGGAAAATGGCTTACCTGTAAATCTTACTCTTAGTCGGTTGTTTTCTATTCCTTCCGTTTGGCCAAGTAGTTCTATTAGTGTTACTTTTTCAGTGAGTTCAACAACTCTCCCATGCAGTTTTTTATCTTTCCATTTTATGAAGAGTTTCTCTCCGTATATAGTCCCTTCTATGGTTTCGAATGCAAGAAGAGAACCTTTTATTTCTATTGCACCTTCGTATTCTATTATCATTTTTTTACTCGCTATAATTTTTTAAAAGATTTTCATAAGTTTCCTTTATTTTATCTGTTATGTTTTCCGATATTTTTTCTTTAAATCGTAATTTAACTATTTCGTTGACTACTTCCTGTTCTTTAAGAATTTTTACCGGTACTGCTTTCTCTTTCAGGCATATTTCCCAGTAATCGTTTAGCTCTTTGATAATTTGCACTAATTGTATCTGTTTTTCGGGAGAACAGAAGGCGTCCACAGGATTAAATGCGTTTTGCTGGAGGAACATCTCTTTTGCTATTTTGCAAATTTCAACGGTTAATTTCTGCTTTTCCGGAAGAGCTTCCGAACCAAGAAGCTTAACTATTCTTTGTAGTTTGTCGTCTTCTTGAAGTAGTTTCATCATCCAGCTTCTAAGCTCATACCATTCTTTGTGGAGTCCTTCCCACCATTTTCGAACAGTTTCTCCGTATGTGCTGTAGCTTTGAGTGTAGTTAATGGCGGGATAAAATCTTGCATTTGCAAGTTCTTTGTCAAGTGCCCAAAATACACTGGTGAATCTTCGAGTGTGTCGTGTTACAGGTTCAGAAAAGTCGCCTCCCGGTGGTGATACCGCTCCTATTATTGAAAGGGAGCCTGTATGTCCGGATAAAGTTTCAACAAATCCTCCCCTTTCGTAAACACTTGCGATTCTCGAGGATAGATATGCCGGAAATCCTTCTTCTATGGGTAGTTCTCCCATTCTTGTAGATAGTTCTCTCATTGCTTCGGCCCATCTCGATGTTGAGTCCGCCATTAGAGCGACATGATATCCCATATCTCTGAAATATTCTGCTATGGTTATTCCCAGATAGATTGATGCTTCTCTTGCCGATACGGGCATGTTAGAGGTGTTGGCTATAAGAATTGTTCGTTCTATCAACTTTTTTCCGGTTCTCGGATCTTCAAGTTCGGGAAATTCCTCAAGGACTTCTGTCATTTCGTTTCCCCGTTCTCCGCATCCGATATAGACTATTATATCTGCATCGCACCATTTTGCTAGGGTTTGTTGAAGTATCGTTTTGCCTGTCCCGAAGCCTCCCGGTATTGATGCTGTCCCCCCTTTTGCTATTGGGAAAAGGAAATCTATAATTCTTTGTCCGGTTATAAGTGGAATGTCAGGATTTAAACGGGTTTTATACTTTCTCGGAAATCTTACCGGCCATTCTTGAATCATGTTGAGTTTTGTTCCATTGCTTAAAACAGCTATGGTTTCCTCTACGGAGTATTCTCCTTTAGGTTTTATCTCTTCTATAGTTCCTTTTATTCCAGTGGATAAAGAGATAAAATGCTTGATGTTTCCTTCCATTACATATCCTAAGGGTTCCCCTTCTTCTATTTTATCTCCTATGCTTTTGATGGGAGTAAATTCCCATTTTTTATCTTTGGGTATCGGAAAAACAGATTTTCCTTTTTCTATTCTTTCGCCAAGCTTTTTAAGAGGTCTCTCTATTCCGTCATAAATCGAACCTAAAAGTCCGGGAGCGAGAATCGCTTTTAACATTTCGCCGGAAAGTTTTACAGGTTCGCCAAGTTTAAGGCCATCCGTTGTTTCGTAAACCTGAATTGTTATAGAATTTCTTGATGCTGTGACAACTTCGCCTATTAATTGACTGTTTCCGACAAATGCAACTTCAAGCAGTTTTGGTGATTCCCCTTCAAGAGATGCTTTAATAATAGGCCCTGAGATGTAAGTTATTTTTGCCATCTAAACCTCTAAAATGGAAGCTATCTCTTTATCTATTTCCTGTTTGAATTCTTCGATTATTGAGTTAAGAGAGAATTCAATCAACATTCTTCCTTTTTTAAAGAGAATGCCATTTATCGTTTTATCGGTTTCAATGTTGAATTTTTCTCCTGCTATTTTTTCGATATCTTTTTTTAATTCGGGAAAAACTATAAGTTTTCCGGAGTCGTAGTTATCTTTTAGCCATACTACAAAACATCCCGCCATCATCGGGAATCTTTTTTCCAGATGTTCTTTCAATGTTTCCAGAAGCTCCTCTCTTATGGATATTTCTCTGTTTTCAATTTTCTTTCTCGTTTCCGACTCTATTTCAGCTATGCTGTTGAATTTAAAAGATTCAATGTCTATTTTTGCTGCCGATAATTTTTCATTGTAAATATTTTTCCCCTCTTTTTCCGCTTCTATAAGGCGTTCTTCCTTATAAGCTTTGGCAGATTCTAATCTGTTTTGTGCTATTTCCTCTGCCCTTCCGATAACTTTCTTTTTAAATTTACTGAAGTCTGATTCCGAGTACACTTGCCAAAAACTCCTTTAAGCTTTGTTTGGATGATACTCCGTCAAAAGACGGAACGAAAATAACAGCAGGAAGTGATTTTTTACCTAACATTCCTTTCAGTTTGTTATCAAAAAAGTCCGCAAATTTTTCCGAAACGATTAAAATAGCTACGGTTTGGTCTTTTATAAATTTTCCTATTGCGTTTTTAAACTCTTTTTCCGTTTCAACAGCTTCTGTTTCAACTCCTGCAAGTCCGAAGCCGGTACATTCGTCTTCGGTTCCTACGAATATGATTCTCATTATACTTTACCGAGAATTAGAATAGCTATTATAAGACCGTATATTGCTATACCTTCGGCAAGACCGAGGAATACGATGGCTTTACCTGAAATTTCAGGTTTTTCACCGATAGCTCCCATTGCAGCTGAACCGACAAGTCCCACAGCTGCTCCTGCTGCTATTGTGGAAAATGCAATCGATGCTGCTGCGGAGATATATGCCCACATAGCGTCTCCGGCAAACGCAGCAATCGGAAATAGAATTAAAAGGATAGTTCTGATTACGGTTTTTTTCATCGTTCCTCCTCCAGTTTAAATGGCTTAAAAGGTTTTCCTCCACCTTTGAAGAATTTTCCGAAAAATTCATAATATTCAAGTCTCATTGTTTGGATAGAAACAACAAGAGCTTCAAGAACGATAACTATGATGTTTCCTATTACCATTACAATCCAGTAACCTATTCCGGAGTACCCGCTTGGTGATATTGCTTTACCTATGGCAAATATCGCAAGCATAAGTGCAGCGTGTGCAAGGGTGAAGGCACCAAGTCTTACGAAAGAAACTGTTCCGGTGATACTTTCAAGTAGTGCCATGAAAGCATTGAGAAAAGAGCCGAATATCTGCTTCTTTCGGTAAATTTCGTAACCAATTGTTATTATGAACATGATTCCGATTATGGCAAGTTCGGCTTTTATGTCTCTTTTATATAGAACGGTTTTTATGGCAATACCTATAAGAAACCAGTATATTAGAAACCAGAGAACACCTCCTTCTCCTGCTATCATTTCTCCATACTCTTTTTCTCTGAATTTTGTAATTATGTTTAATAGAAAGCCCACAGAGAGAATTAGTACACCTATACCTATGCTGAAAAGAATAAGTTTGTTTATCTCTTCCATCGGGTTGAAAAGGATTGGATGAATAAGGTGCTCATTTCCAAATATCGAGCCGTAAAGAAATCCGAAAACCGTTGAACTTATTCCACAGAATATTAAAACTTTTCCGTAACTTTTGAGTATTTCCGTTTTTTTTGAAAGTATAAAGCCTGCTATTGATAAAACGATTCCATGTCCGATATCTCCAAACATTACTCCGAAAAGAAGAACAAATATAAGTGCGAAGACGGGGGTAGGGTTAAGTTCTTTGTATGACGGATATGCAAAGCCGGTTACAAGTTCTTCGAAAGGTTTAAGAATTTTGGGGGTTTTAAGAAGTACAGGAGCATTCTCAGGCTCTGAAAAAATGACCTTTGAATGTTTTAGTGCTTCTATAACTTTTCTCTTTCCATTTTCGGGAATCCAACCTTCGATGATGTATCCCTCTGTTGTCCTATTTACGAGGTTTTCAGTTTCAAGAATTTTCTTCATTATTTTTAACTTTTTTATCGTTTCGAGAAGTTTTTGTCCATAAAGTTTAACGGCTTTTGTTTTCTGTTTTTTAAAGATTTCTTTGTCCTGGAGGGTTTTTTTCTCTGTTTCCACCAGAAAGTCTTGAAGGTTTAACTCTCTACCTTCGGTTTTTTCAATTCCTTTTGCAATAACATCCTCTATATCGTCGGTGAAAAAGAGTGCTACTGCCGTTGAACCTTCACTTAATTGGCGATAAATCGAAAGTCCATGATAACTTTTTGTTGTTAGTAATAGGGACTCAATAGTTTCCGATGGTATAAGACAGACCTTCATTTTTATAAAAGAGAGTGTTTTTATGAGTTCTTCAAGATTTAAGTCTTCATTCATAGCTTCTTTTACAATTTTGGCCGTTTGAATATTTTTTGTTCTTTGAGATATCTTTTTGCCCTCGGCGGAAAGTTTGTCTGCTATTTTTGAGATATTATTTAGGATGGTTTCAATTTTGTCTATCTCTTTCGGGATGTCGGTAAGTGAAATCTTTCCGACATCTATCTCTTTTTCTTTTAATCCGAAGGCATCAAGAGATATTGTGGCCAGAGATAATAATGTTTCGACCCTGCTAAGTTCTCCTTCGAATATCTTTGTTTTTTTGGAGTCGTCAATATGAAATATGCCGGCTTCTCCCAATGCTTTTATCTCTTTGTCGAGGTATTCTTCCGGTATTGTTATGGTAACTTTGTACATCTTTTCAGGTAAAAACATTATATACCTACCAACATTCGTTTTATCTCTTCTTCGGGAAGTCCCAACCTTACGCCTTCTATACACGCTTTAATGTTTTTTATCTCTATTTCTATAAGACGTAAAAGGGCAAATGGTACGGAAAGTTTAAAAGGGAAACCCAACCACACTTTTTTTAATGTTTCCGTATGGTACCGGTAAAGGGCTTTTCTCATTTCGGTGAAATCTTTTACGGTTTTTTTGAAGATTGAAGGGAACAGGATATGGAGTTGAGATATTTTCTCCATATTTAGAAGTTTTTCTATATTTTCTTTCTTTGTAAATGATCCGAACGGAATCAGGAATGGAAAAATATTCTCTTTTTTATATCCATATATAAACTTTAGTCTTACAGTGGTTATTATGTTGATGAGGTTAAAATAACTTCCGGTTATAACTCCAAGGTCTTTTACGTCTTTTCTATCAAGTACCGTAATGTTTTTTTTGAGAGCGGTTACGTATTCCATATCAAGTTTTTTGAAAAGCTCTTTTGCGTTAGGCTTTTGTTGGATTTCTTTCTTTCTTTTTCTGAGATTCTCCCTTTCCATAAAAAATAGAAAAAAGATGTCCTTTTCTTTTTTTGATAGCTTTTCGGTAATTTTTTCAAAGAGATAGAGAAAATAGTTATCTAGTCCTTTTCCTAATGATTCCTGAAGAACAGATTTAATAAACTTTCCGTAAGGAGTATCTTTTATAACAATAATGATATCTCCAATAGTAGCTGAATTCGTTAATCTTTCAAAAACAGAAATATCCAGGAGAGTTGATTTTATAGCTCTGCACTTTGCATTTGTATAGCTGAATTTAAGCGGTTTTATTAACCACAAATCTTCCCTCGCAAATTATTGAAAACTTTCTCCACAAATTTCTTTTTGTTTTCTTTGGAGAGTTTTTCAAACCCTGACAGAATTTTTTCAACTTCTTGCTCTTTTCTTTCTCTATAGGTTTCTATTTCTTTCTTTGCTATTTCAAAGAGATGGTTTTTTTCCTCTTCTGCTTTCCGGATATATCTGTTAACGATTTCATTGTAGCTTTTGTTTGCTTCTTCAATGATGACTGCTGATTCTGTTTCGGCTTTCAGTACGATGGAATGAGCTTTTTTATCAAGTTTAACCAGACCCTTTGTTATATTCCCCATACAGCGCCTCTAAAGATATTTCTACCGCTTCTTTCATAAATTTTATTTTATTATTATTTTTTTGTAAAGAGTTACGTATGGAGTAAAAGCTGTTTCTTTCAATTTCTTTTTCTCTTACCTCTTCAAGTTTTACTCCTCTTATTTCTCCTGATAGTCCCAATTCTCCAAACATTGCAATCTCTTTTTTTACGGGTTTTCCCTCGTAACTTGATGCGATTGCTACTGCTACGGGAAGATCTACTCCCGGTTCTTCTATTTTTACCCCTCCTGCAATGTTTACGAATACGTCAAAATTTCTTAATGGATAACCGAGCTCTTTTTCAAGAATTGCAACTATTATGGAAAGTCTGTTCATGTCTATACCTTTTGCTTTTCTTTGTGGTGTTCCGAAAGCAGCTCTTGTCACTAGGGCTTGAACTTCAAGGAGGATAGGCCTTGAACCTTCTATGCCGCAATAGATTACAGAGCCAGGTTTTCCAATAGGTCTGTGGGATAAAAAAAACTGAGAAGGATTTTTAATCTCTTTAAGTCCCATTTTTTCCATTTTAAATACTGCGATTTCTCCGGTAGAACCGAATCTGTTTTTCAGACTTTTTAATATTCTGAAGTTGTATCCTCTGTCTCCTTCGAATTGGTAAACAGCGTCAACTATATGTTCGAGAACTTTCGGACCGGCAATATTCCCTTCTTTGTTTACATGACCGACTATAAAAGTTGTTATTCCTTTACTTTTTGATAAATTAGTAAGGAATGCCGTTCCCTCTCTTACTTGAGAAACCGAACCGGCTGCAGATTCTATAACCGTAAGATAGGCAGTTTGGATGGAGTCTATAATAATGAATGAGGGCTCCATCTGTTCTACGATATTTTTTACCTCTTCCAGGTTTCCTGTTGCATAGATGAAAAGATTGCTGTTTTTTACATTGAGCCTTTCTGCTCGAAGAGATATCTGTTCGGGGGATTCTTCAGCGGTTACATATAGTATTTTTCCATATTTTGCCATCTTATCGGATAATTGGAGGAGGAAGGTTGATTTTCCTATTCCCGGTTCTCCAGAAAGAAGAGATACCGACCCTCTTACTATACCTCCACCTGTGACTTTATCGAACTCATCTATTCCCGTTTTAAACCGCTCTTTCTGTATTTTCTCTATTTTTGTAATAGGGACAGGTTTTTCGGATGATGTATCTATCCATGAGATGGATGGTCTTTTTGATGAAGGTTTTTCGGGTTGAAATTCTTCAACAAAAGTTCCCCATTCCCCGCATTCGGGACATTTGCCTGCCCATTTCGGAGTTTTATATCCACACGATTGGCATATATATACGGTTTTTTTCTTTCCCATTATCAATCAAATATAACGGTTTTATTGTCATATACAAGTATTTTGTTTTCCAGATGCAATCTAACAGCTTTTGCAAGAACTACTTTTTCAAGGTCTCTTCCTTTTTTTATCATATCCTCTATAGTGTCTCTGTGGGTAACTCTTACTATATCTTGTTCTATTATGGGTCCTCTGTCAAGCTCTTCCGTTACATAATGGCTTGTTGCACCTATAATTTTAACACCTCTTTCATAAGCTCGGTGATATGGTCTTGCACCTATAAATGCGGGAAGGAAAGAGTGATGAATATTTATTATTCTATTGGGAAAGGTGTTTATAAATTGAGGAGTTAGAATTTGCATATATCGTGCGAGAACTATAAGGTCTATTCTTTTGTCTTTTAAAAGCTCTATCTCTTTTTTTTCCACTTGTTCTTTGCTTTCTTTGGACTTTGGAAAATATTGGAAATCTATTCCGTGCATTTTCACAATATCTTCAAGGTTTTTGTGGTTACTTATTACGAGTTTCAAGTTTCCTTTTACTTCTGAGGCTTTAAATCTGTATAAAAGGTCATATAGGCAATGGTCATACGTTGATACGAATATCGCAACGTTTGGTATATCCGTGTTGAATTTCAACTCCCATTTCATGGAGAATTTATCAGCTATGAAGGAGAAAGCCGTTTCTATTTTCTCTTTCGGTATTTTAAAATTTTTGAGAGCCCATTCTATTCGCATGAAAAATATCTCTTTTTGAAAATCTATATGTTGATCGGCGTGGATAATATTTCCGTCATTTCTTGCTATGAATCCTGTTATTTCGGATAGGATTCCTTTTCTATCCGGGCATGAGATAAGTAGTGTGGCTGTTTCTTCCATTAACTTCCTCCAATTTATCATTCAACGGTGACGCTCTTTGCAAGATTTCTCGGTTGATCAACATCATAACCTAAAAAGTCAGCTATGTAATAGGCAAATAATTGCATAGGGACAACAGTTAAAAAAGGTGTTAAAAGCCTATCTGTTTCGGGGATTTCCACTATTCTGTCCGTTAATCTTTTAATCTCTTCACAGTTACTGTTTATTATTGCTATCACTTTGCCTTTTCTTGTTTTTACCTCTTCAATATTGGAAACCATTTTCTCATAAACTTTGTCTTTTGGTGCTACAACTATTACGGGCATCTTTTCATCTATGAGTGCTATAGGACCGTGTTTCATTTCTCCGGCAGGATAACCTTCCGCATGGATGTATGAGATTTCCTTAAGTTTTAGTGCTCCTTCAAGAGCTATAGGATAGTTAACGTATCTTCCGAGAAAAAGAGCATCTTTTGCCATGTAAAATTCCAGAGCAAGCTTTTTTATGTTCTTTTCTTTTCTCTCTTTTTCGAGAAAATCTTCCATTTTTGAAGGTATCTCCAGAAGAAGGTCTATATATTTTTCTTTCTCTTCCTCTTTTAAAGTTTTTCTTTGAATAGCGATTTCAAGAGCTGTTAGAAAAAGGGCTGTAAGTTGGGTTGTAAATGCTTTTGTGGAAGC
>JALSLT010000036.1 GCA_026988135.1 Desulfurobacterium sp. | reverse complement strand
TCAAGAGCGGCTAAAATTTCTTTCGCTCTTTTTATTACTTCTTTTGGGAGACCTGCCAGCTGGGCAACATGAATTCCGTAGGATTTTTCACTTGCTCCTTCCGTAACTTTATGGGTAAATATTATTTTTCCGTTTATCTCTTTTACTGATACATGAAGGTTGAAAACGCCGCTGAGTTTTTCTTCAAGTTCCGTTAACTCGTGGTAATGTGTTGCGAACAAAGTTTTTGCCTTAATTTTTTGTCCTATATGTTCAACGACCGCTTTTGCTATGCTAAGCCCGTCGAAAGTGCTTGTTCCTCTTCCTATTTCATCAAGAATTAAAAGACTTCTGTCTGTTGCATTTGAAAGAATATTTGCTGTTTCCACCATTTCCATCATGAATGTGGATAAACCTTTACTTACGTTGTCTGATGCCCCGACTCGTGAGAATATTCTATCAATAATTCCGATTTTTGCTTTCCTGGCTGGTACAAAAGAACCTACTTGGGCCATAAGGGCTATAAGGGCGGTTTGTCTTAAAAATACCGATTTTCCTCCCATATTTGGTCCTGTAACGATGGAAAAAAAGTTTTTTTCTGTTAAATTAAGGTTGTTCGGGATAAAGTCTTCTTCTAAAAACTTTTCGAGAACGGGATGCCTGCCATCTGTAATTTCTAAACTGTAGTTTTCATTTATTTTCGGTTTTGTGTAGTTTCGTTCTATAGAGATTTTTGCTAAAGATAGAAGGAAATCGATAATGCCTATCTGTTCCGCTGTTTTTTGTATTTTTTCACTGTTTTTCGTTATGAACTTTCTCAGAAAGGTGAAAATTTGATATTCAAGTTTTTCTGTTTTCTCTTTTGCCGTTAAAATTTTTTCTTCAAACTCCTTAAGTTCAGGTGTTATGAACCGCTCGGCGTTGACGAGGGTTTGTCGTCTGATGTAGTCTTTTGGTACAAGGTGTAGATTTGCTTTCGAAATTTCTATATAGTAGCCGAAAACGTTATTAAACTTTATTTTGAGACTGTTAATTCCTGTTCTTTTTCTTTCCCGCTTTTCGATATTTTTAAGTATTTTTTCCCCTTCTCTTATGACTTTTTGTAGTTGATCAAGCTCTTGGCTTACGTTGGGCTTTATTATACCTCCATCTTTCGGTGAAAACGGGGGGTTTTCCACAAGAACTTTCTCTATTTCGTTATATATATCCTCCAGACTATCAAGCTTTTCATCAATTTTTTTGAAAAGTTCGGAAGAGAGAGAAGAGACTAGGTTTTTTAGTGTCGGAAGTTCCTTTACGGATCGTTTTAAGGAAACTATATCTTTTGGGGAAGCTATACCTGAAGTTATTTTTGAAAGGATTCTTTCTATATCATAAATATTTTTGAGAATCTCTTCTGCTTTCTCCATTATGAAAGAGGAGTGGATGAGTTCTTCAACGGCATTTAATCTCTTCTCTATCTCTTTCCTATTTTTTAAGGGGTGGAGAAGGGAGAATTTTAAAAATCTTCTTCCCATTCCGGTTGTGGTTTTGTCTAGAGTTCCAAAAAGGGAAAACTCTTTTCGCTCGTTTTGGATAGATTCGGTAATTTCAAGGCTTTTACAGGTGTAAGGGTCTAAATACATGAATTTTTCTTCAGTGTATTTTTTCGCTATTTTTAATTTTGGTTTAAAGTTTAGTTGAGTTTCTTCTATAAAATTTTCAATGGCTGATAGTACTTTTGTTTCATGCCTATTTTCTATATTGAGGTTTACAATTTTTCTTTCCTTAAAGTAGCTTTCATCTTTTATCTGAATAAATGCTTTTGGATTTAAATGTTTGATTTCATTTAAAATTTTCTTTGATTTGATTACCGTTATAATCTCTTTTGGTTTGAATTTGCTTATAACTGTAAGGAGATGTTCTTTGTTTGCGGTTGTGAACAGAGTGTCTCCTGTAGATAGGTCGCTCCATGCTACACTAAATCTATCTCTTCCTGCAGGATATATTCCCATCAGGAATCGTTCTTCCTTGTCATCCTCAAAGTAAGTCCCCGGCGTTATTACTCTTATAACTTCTCTTTTAACTATTTTTTTACCTGGTTTGGGTTCTTCGACTTGTTCGCAGATTGCGACCTTGTAACCTTTTCTTATAAGTTTTTCTATGTATGGGTTGACGCTATGGTATGGGACACCGCACATCGGAACCTTGGCGCTGTTTTTACCAAAGTTTCTTGCCGTCAAAGTTATCTCAAGTTCTTTCGCTGCCACTATGGCATCTTCGAAAAACAGTTCGTAGAAATCCCCCATTCTGAAAAAGAGGAGAGTGTCTTTGTGGCTGTTTTTTATGTCCATATATTGCTTTAGTGCGGGGGTTAGTTTCCTTTCCATATTTTGTCTCAGTATTCCCTTAAAAATTTTAATTTTCCATAGTTAAGTTAGGAAATTTTACAATTTTTTCTATTTGAGTTTTTTGTTTATTAACAGATAATAAAGTTTTAAAATTAGCTTTTCTTTTTATCTGTTAGTGTTAATATAAGGTAGTATTTGTATACAGTTTTTGTTACAAAAATATCTTGACATCACACTTAATTTAAACTAAACTTCAAAATAGTTACACTAACTACCTTAGGGAGGTAAAAGGGATGTCTTTATTCGGTACCAAAAAAATAGCCACCTTTACACCGCCCAAAGACGCCAGAAAGGGAGGAGGAACCTACCTTCCAGGTGAGCTTAAGGGTATCATTAAAATCAACACTGATAAATGTGTGGCGTGTGACACATGTAAACCCCACTGTCCTGCTGACGCAATAAGCGGTAAGCTTGGGGAACCTCACGTAATAGATGTTGACAGGTGTATTGCATGTGGCCAGTGTCTTACAAACTGTCCGTTCCAGGCTATTGAGCAGATGAGTCAACTTGATGAGGTTTCAGCAAAGTTGAGGGACCCTAACACTCTTGTTGTTTTTGCACCGGCCCCGGCTGTAAGGGTTGCTCTTGCCGAAGAGTTTGGTGGGAAAACCGGTGAGCTTACGGTAGGAAGGATGTACAACGCTTTTAAAAAGCTTGGTAACAACGTAAAAATTTACGACATCAACCTTGCCGCTGACCAGACAATCTGGGAAGAGGGAATGGAATTTATCTGTAAAATTCTCTACCATGTTGTTGGTTTA
>JALSLT010000035.1 GCA_026988135.1 Desulfurobacterium sp. | reverse complement strand
TTTTCTATTTGAGACTGTTTTAAAATTCTAATTTTAGTTTTAAAACATATTGAAATTCTTCGGTTATAAAGCAACCTCAAAATGATTTTTCTGTCATTCTGAGGGCAAAGCCCGAAGAATCTCTTAAGTCTTACCTCTTATTTTTAGCCTATTTTTTCTACAAAAGAAACAGGAAGCTCAACCTTTGATGAAAGAGATGCACTTTTTAAAAGCAACACCACCCTTTCATCACTTCCTTTAACAGATAAAATTTCTCCTATAAGCCCTCTAAAAGGACCTTCCTTTATCCTGATAGTTTCTCCTTGAGAAACAGCAGGCTTTCCGAGTTCTATTACACCGCTAACTTTGCTTTTTAAAACCTCTATAAAATCATCATCCAGAAAAGGAATGCTATTTCCAAATCTGACAATATTTTTTATACCTCTTGTAAACCTGACATTGTTGTAATTTTCACCTATTGAAAACTTTGCAAACATATATCCTGGAAACAAAGACTCCTCTTTTAAAAGCTTACCCTTTTTTATCTTTGCCACAGGGTAGAAATACTCAACACCTATCCTTTCAAGCTGGGCAAAAACAGCCTTTTCTTTTCTTGGTTTAATCCCCACAATATACCACTTCTTTTCATACAAAATCTCTTCCATAAAACCTCTCCTCTTCCCATTCCCATTTTCAAAATTTCAGAAACTTGAATATAAACCTGAAATCAAGAGTTTATCAAAAGTTCTTTGAATTTACTTTAAAATTCTTCTGTTGACTTCAAAAAATACTGAAACCTTATTAAGTTACAGAGTAACTTCAGAATGATTTTCTTCGTCATTCTGAGGGTTAGCGAAGAATCTCTCAAATCTTACAGTTATCTTTTCAGACACTTTAAAAACTCCTTTAAAGATTCCCTCCAGTGGGGAATGGATACCGAAAGCTCTTTTGATATTTTTTCGTTACTCATCGGCGAAAACAAAGGTCTTTTAGCAGGAAGGGAAAAGATAGATGAGTGAACAGGTCTTACAAATTTATCCACTCCAAGTATTTCAAATACAGCCCTTGCCCATTCAAACCGTGATGTAAAACCTGAATTTGTAAGATGGTATAACCCCGTTAACCTTTTCTCAATTGCCTTTAAAGTAACTTCGACTATCATTTTTGTATAGGTTGGAACGGAAAACTCATCACAGGCAACTTTAAGATAGCTGTTCTTTTCAGCCCACAAAAGAAGTTTATGAATAAAATTCTGTTTACCTTCTCCATAAACCCAGCTGACCCTTAAAATCAGATACTCATCAAGGACTGCTTTAATCCTCTCTTCCCCAAGAAGTTTACTCTTCCCGTATTCATTGAGGGGTGATGGAGTATCCTCTTCTCTGTAAAGGCCGTCTTCCTTTTTTCCGTCAAAAACGTAATCACTGCTGTAATGAACGAAAAAAGCCCCTGTCTCCCTTGCAGCAACAGCAAGATTTTCCACACCTATAACATTCACCTTATACGCCATCTCATACTCTATCTCCGCTCTGTCAACCTGGTTATACGCTGCACAGTTTATTATCACATCAGGCTTTAACTCTTTTATCACCCTTAAAACCTTCTCACCGCAGGAAATATCAAGCTCAGACCTATCAAATCCTTTACAGGAAATCCCTGCTCTGTTTAAAAATTTTAAAAACTCTCTGCCAAGCTGCCCGTTAGCTCCTGTTACAACTATCACCTTTCCCCCTTTAAATAAAGATTTCTCTTTAAATTTTATCATGAAAAACTAACTATAAACTTCAAGGGATTCTTCGGGCTCTCTCAGAAGAGGCTGTTAAAAAAATGGCTATGAACTTTAAGAGATCCTTCGGGCTTTGCCCTCAGGATGACTTTCTTTGTCATTTTGAGGCTGCTTTACAGCCGAAAAATCTCAATATCTTTTAGGGACAAATAAAAATTTTCAAACACTCTCACGCCCTCAGAATGACAAAAAAATTGCCCTCAGAATGACAGAAAAATAGTCATTCTGAGCGTCAGCGAAGAATCTCAATCAATATTTCAATATATCATTACAAGTCAGGTGACAATTTTTGTCAGAAAAACTTGAAACAAACAGGAAAAAGTGACAAAATTTGTCGTACAGGAATTCTCAAACCTTTAAAAGTGTTGTATTTCCGTTAAAACAAATTTGGCATAAGTAATGCTTATTAAATTACCAGAAGCTTAAATAAAGCTTACTAAAAAACTTAACCTATAGGAGGTAGAAAATGAGAAAGGCGTTTACACTGGTAGAACTACTAATCGTTGTGGCAATCATCGCAATCCTTGCAGCTGTGGCTATCCCACAGTACAGTAAATATGTAAAAAGAGCAGCCGTAGCAAATGCGCAAGCTCAACTTTCTGCATGTGCTTCAGAATCCCTTGCAGCATTCGCAGACAACGGAACAGTCAACTACACATGTACAATAAATACTGGTAATGGGAACGCAACTCAGGACATTACAATAACATTGGATACCGATGGTAACTTAGCGGGCGTTAACCCTGGTGATATTTCAATAAAAGGCCACGATGTTACATGCAGCGTAAACAACAACTCTATCTACTGTCAGTAATAGTCCACCACTGTTTGATTTGAAAACTAAAAGGGAGGTATTATACCTCCCTTTTTTTAAAGAAAACATATTGTCAAGGAGCAGATTTGAAAGTAGCAAAAGGGGGATTTTCCTTAATAGAATTGTTAATAGTAATAGCTATACTTTCCATCTTGGCGGCTATAAGTATTCCAGAATATGGAAAATTCAGAAAAAAAGCTGTTATCTCCAGAGTAGAGCAGGAACTAACAAACTGCGCCGGAGAATTGGTTACCGAATACGCTGCAAACGGAGTAAATGGGACACTCTGCCTTATTTACCAGAACAATACATGCCCTCTGGAACTGGACAGTCTAAACGACCAGATAAAAATAGAAACCGATTTTTGTTCATTTCATATTGATAATATCAACATAAAATGCGAAATATTAACCGATTACAGAAACTTAAACGGAAAGATTTACTGCTACGAAAATAATTAAACTTTAATTTAATAATAAATCTCTTCTCACTCTAAATAATATTTCAAAAACAAAGCTTCACCTGGCAAAACCCCTCAAAAAAATAAAAATTTTTTCAAACTTTATCATAAAAGTGATTTTCCATCTCATTCCAAAACCAACTTGAGCCGATAAATCTTTTTAAACATTTATTCCCTGATAGCTTCATAGTTAAAATATTATTCGAAAGGTATTTGAAAATTTCTATTCATTATTCTCGTAAGGAATGAAATTCCTTGGACTTTAACTTTTTAACAATCCCTTGTGTAATTTTAAGATTGCTTTACAACCGAAAAATCCACTAAATCAGTCTGATATCCCCCTTGACACTTTACACACATCATCTAAATTATATATCAGACTGATTAGCACTCACCCTGGGTGAGTGCTAAAAACTAAAAAAAGGAGGGCAGAAACATGAAGATAAAGCCTCTATACGATAGGGTGGTCGTAAAGAAAGTGGAACTTGAACAGAAAACTGCAGGAGGGATCATCCTTCCGGACACAGCGAAAGAGGAGTCTCAAATCGGGGAAATTGTTGCAGTAGGTGAAGGAAGACTTCTTGAGAAAGGCGAAATCAAATCTCTCAAAGTAAAAGAGGGAGAGAAAGTTCTATTCAGCAAGTATGCCGGAAACGAAGTTGAACTTGACGGAGAGAAGTACCTTATCATCAGAGAAGAAGATATTTTAGCAATCGTTGAATAAAAAAACGAAAAGGAGGTAAGAACCATGGCAGGAAAAGAGATTAAATTTGCTGATGAGGCAAGACAGAAAGTTAAGATAGGTGTTGATAAACTTGCAAACGCTGTAAGAGCAACAATGGGACCAGGTGGTAGAAACGTTGTAATTGAAAGAAAATTCGGTTCTCCGCTTGTAACAAAAGACGGTGTTACAGTTGCTAAAGAGATAGAACTCACAGACCCAATTGAAAACATCGGTGCTCAGCTTGTAAAAGAGGTTGCCCAGAAAACTGCCGACAAGGCAGGTGACGGTACAACAACAGCTACAGTTTTAGCTCAAGCTATTTTCAACGACGGTCTTAAGTTCGTGACAGCAGGTGACAACTCTATCGAACTTAAAAGAGGTGTTGACACAGCTGTAGAAAAAGTTGTTGAAGAGCTTAAAAGCATCTCCAAACCTGTTGAAACAAAAGAGCAAATCGCTCAGGTTGCTACAATTTCTGCAAACTATGACAAAGAAATTGGTGAGCTTATCGCCGAAGCTATGGACAGAGTCGGAAAAGAAGGTGTTATCACAGTAGAGGAAGCAAAAGGACTTAAAACAGAACTTAATGTTGTTGAAGGTATGCAATTTGATAGAGGATACCTTTCTCCATACTTTGTAACAGACCCTGACAAAATGGAGGTTGCTCTCGAAAACCCATACATTCTGATTTTCGGAAAGAAAATCTCAAACATAAGAGAGCTCTTACCAGTGCTTGAAGCTGTTGCAAGAGAGGGAAGACCCCTTCTTATAATTGCTGAAGACGTTGAAGGTGAAGCACTTGCTACACTTGTTGTCAACAAGCTCCGCGGAACATTAAACGTGTGTGCTGTTAAAGCTCCCGGATTTGGCGAAAGAAGAAAAGCTATGCTTCAGGATATAGCTATCCTTACAGGTGGACAGGCTATCCTTGAAGACCTTGGAATTAAACTTGAGAATGTAACTCTTGATATGTTAGGTCAAGCTGATAAAGTTGTTGTTGATAAAGAACACACAACAATTATTGGCGGAAAAGGTAAAGAGGAAGAAATTGAAGCAAGAATCAAGCAGATAAAAACAGAACTTGAAAAAGCCACATCTGAATACGATAAAGAGAAGCTTCAGGAAAGACTTGCAAAACTTGCTGGTGGTGTAGCAATTATCAAAGTCGGTGCTGCAACTGAAGCTGAACTTAAAGAGAAAAAAGCAAGAGTTGAAGATGCCCTTCACGCTACAAGAGCAGCAGTTGAAGAAGGTATAGTTCCGGGCGGTGGTGTAGCGCTACTTGTAGCTATCAGAAACCTTGACGAAACTATCAAAGAGCTCGACGAAGCCGGTGAAGTTGACAAAAAACACGGAGTAGAAATTGTTAAAAAAGCTATTGAAGCTCCTTTAAGACAGATTGCCGAGAATGCAGGACACGCAGGACAGGTTATTGTTGAAAAAGTTAAAGAACTTATAACTGAAAAAGGTGTGAACTACGGATTTAACGCAAGAAAAGGCGAATATGAAGACCTTGTTGCTGTTGGCGTAATTGACCCGACAAAAGTTGAAAGGGTTGCTCTGCAAAACGCTGCATCTGTAGCCGGACTACTTCTCACAACAGAAGCTACAATTACGGAAATACCTGAAAAAGAAGAAAAGAGCATGCCACCGATGCCTGAATATTAATGTAAAGGGGGAGTTTAAACTCCCCCTTTTTTATTCCATCTGTAAATATTCAAAAGTCCCCTGAATATCAAAAACTCATCAACGATACCGAATCTAAGTATCTGCTTTAAATCGTTAGCGTATCCCCCTGTTAAAACAATTGGAAACTCTGCCATACACTCAAATTTTACAGCCCTTTCTACCGCTCCCGCCACCGCAAGACCAATCCCTGACATAATAGACTCAACGGTGGATTTACCCGGATATTTATTCAAAAAACATTCAACATCCGGCAACTGCTCTGTAAATTTTCCAAGAGCTACCGCCATCAAAGATACACCCGGCAAAATAGCACCACCATTAAAAATACTATTTTTAACAATATCAACAACAACCGCCGTCCCAGCAAGAACAACCATTCCGGTTTTCCCATATGAAAGAAAACCGGAGGCAGCAGCTATCCTATCAGCACCTAAAGTTTCAGGTGTTTCATAATCAAGTTTTAAAGGCAAGGGTAAATCCGCAGAAACAGAAAAAACTTCCTCAAAATTACTCTTAATTACTTTATCTATTGAAGGAACAACACTTGCAATAACTGCAACTTTCCCTTTTAAAGGAAAATATCCTCTCTTTACTTTTTCTGTTTCAATCTTTAAAACTATCTTGAAGTTCTTGCCATCCGATACTGCAACCTTTACAAAACTATTCCCGGCATCTATAAAAAAGAGGTTCTCACGTTCTATACTCAGCATTTATCCTCACATAATCGCAAGTTAAATCACAGGTTAAATACTCAAAGCTTTTATTTCCCCTTCCAATATGAAGATTTATCACTATCTCATCGCTGGTTTTCATGTAATTATAAATATCATCTTCACAATAATCTGCTCTTTTTCCATCAAAAAGAAGAAAATCACCTATTTTAAGCCTTAGCTTCCCCTCATCTATTCCGACACAGGCACTTCCTGCAGCAGCAATTATCCTACCCCAGTTTGGATCACATCCAAATACAGCAGTTTTAACAAGGGGTGAAAGGGCTATTTTGCGGGCTATTTTTCTTGCCTCCTCCTTTGTCAAAGCACCTTCAACAATTATCCTTGCAACCTTTGTAGCCCCCTCACCATCCTTGACTATCTGATACGCAAGAGAACCCATTACCTCTTTTAAACCTGTAACAAATATTTCACAATTACTTTCATCAATTTTTATTCCTGACATACCGTTTGCAAGAATAAATACAGTATCGTTTGTGCTCATATCCCCGTCAACGGTTATTGCATTGAAAGTTTCATCTGTAACTTCCCTTAAAATCTTCTGCAAAAGTCCCTTTTCAATATCAACATCAGTTGTTATAAAAGAGAGCATCGTTGCCATAGCAGGATCTATCATTCCCGCTCCCTTTGCAATACCGCCTATTGAAAATCCACCACCATCAAAAAATGCAACCTTTGGAAAAGTGTCGGTTGTCATAATGGCAGCAGCGGCTTCAGAACTACTTTTTGCTCCAAGAGTTTTAACAGCTCCCTCTATTCCTTTTTCCACTCTATCAACAAAAGGTTCTCCAATAACCCCTGTAGAAGCAACAAGAAAATGTTTTTTCCCGGTTAAATTTTCACACATCTTTACCATCTTTTCTGCATCTTTAAACCCTTGTTCTCCAGTACACGCATTTGCATTCCCACTATTTGCCACTATCCCAAAGACCCTGTCCTGAGAAGAGACAACTTCCATAGAAAGCTTTACGGGAGCTGCCTTTATATCGTTTTTTGTAAAAACAGCTGCAACTGTTGCAGAAGTTTCTGAAACAATCACCAGAACATCATCTCTATCAACAGGCTTTTCCGTTTTCTTTATTCCACCTCTTCCTGTCCCGCATAAAAATCCTTTTACATCGGCTATTCCTTTCATAATTACACTCCACTGAACCATTGATTCTATAAATTTTAGCACTAACATTTAAGAAAACCTATAAACAAGGATTCAAAGATGCAATTTAAAAAAGCAAAAGAGATACTTGCAGAAAAGCTAAAAGAATACAACATTCAAACGGTAAAACATTTAAGAAAACCATCAAAAGGTGATTTTATAAACCGACTTGCCTATCAAATAGCAACGGGGAAACTAAAAGTTGTAAAAAAAAGAAACTTTGGAAAGACAACACCCGGAAAACTTATAGAGGAATTTAACTCCGTAAAACTCCTAATGGGGAAAGGTAGTGAAAGCCCTGATGCCGTTATAGTAAAAGAAACTAGTTACATCGTAGAAAAAGTTTTATCACCACAGGAGTTGAAATTCCCGCATATAGCTATCGATATGAGTTTTTTCAACCTGTTAAAAGGTAGAGAAATATCAAGACTTCTTAATCAAATAGAATTAACATACGGCACGGTAAAAGACTACTTTACACCTGAAAACTTTTTTATTTTAGACAAAGAGATGAAATCCTTATCGGCATTGGAATCGTTTTTCCACCCTGAAATTCCCTTTAATATTAAAACCGAAATACCTGAAAATTTAGAAATTATAGTTCTTGACCCTCATGGAGCAAAAACCCTTGAAAAGGGTGAGATAGATGCAGATACAGTCCTTGTCCTTGGGGGAATTGTTGACCACGGGGAGAGACTGACAGGAGCTACAAGGGAAATTCTTAAAAACGTCCCCCACAGAAAAATAACCTATAAAGGAGAAATAACAGCCGTATCTGACAGAATTAACGAACTTGCAAAAATTCTATGCGACTTTTTAACTTTACCTATCATAATAGACGAAGCTGTAAAAAGAAACCTCACCCGACAGGGAAAGCTAAAAATTGTTAAAGAAAAACTTCAAAAAAATACTTTAAAAGTAAATACGGAAAAAGGGAAAGAAAGAATACTACCGCTTTCTATCTATCTTTCATTAAAAAAGGAATTTAACCTTGCCGATTTCCACTTTCCAAAGGAGCAAAACATATTCACGGATTTAAAGTTGTTAAAGACACCTTAAAAGTTGTTAAAGACACCTTAATTGATAAAATAAAGAATATGTACATATCTAAGGGAGAAATAAATGAAAGCACTATCAAAAAATATCCTTGAGCTTATAGGTAATACGCCTCTTATGAAAATTGAAATAGAAAAAATTACCATCTATGCAAAACTCGAAATGTTTAATCCCGGAGGAAGCATAAAAGACAGGATAGCTCTCACTATCATCAACGATTTGGAGAAAAAAGGGCTAATAACACAAGAAAAAAAAGTAATAGAAGCAACCAGTGGCAACACAGGGATAGGGCTTTCTCTTGTGTGTGCTGCAAAAAACTACGGTTGCACAATCGTTATGCCTGAAAATATGAGCGAAGAAAGAAAAAAAATCATTAAAGCTTTTGGTGCCGAACTTATCCTTACACCTGCCGAAAACGGTGTTCCAGGAGCGGTAAAAGAGGTTGAAAAAAGAATCACCGAAAATCCGAACATTTACATACCCGCAAACCAGTTTAAAAATCCTACAAACGTAAAAACACACTATGAAGAAACTGCCGTCGAAATAATGGAACAGCTTACAAAACTACCGGGAAGTTTTGTAGCAGGTGTCGGAACAGGTGGAACATTAACAGGTGTGGGAAAACGGCTTAAAGAAGAGAATAAAAATACCATAATTATTGCCGTTGAACCTTCGAACTCTCCTGTCCTTTCAGGGGGAAAACCCGGAATACACAAAATTCAGGGAATCGGAGCAGGTTTTATTCCCGAAATTCTTGATAAAACACTTATAGAAGAAGTAATAACGGTCAACTACGAAGAAACAAGATACTTCTGCCAAAAATTAAGTCAAAAATACGGAATACTTGCGGGTATTTCTTCAGGTGCAAATATTGCAGGAATAGTAAAGGCTTTTCAAAAGGGATTATTAAAAGAACCTATAACAACCGTTTTACCGGATACCGGAGAAAGGTATCTTTCAACAGATCTATTTTAAGGAGGAAAAGTCATAGAAATAAGGAAAATAGAAGGCATAATTCCCGCAGAAGCGATAAGCCGGAACCTCCCTACAAAACTTCAGGACTTTTCCCGTAGAGATATGGAAAAGCTCCTCTCTTCTATAATTAAAGGAGAAAGAAAAGGGGATGTTTCGGAAGAACTGAAAGGAAAAAAAATAAGAGTGAAATTTTTAGGCTACACCGAAGAGGGAAAGGCAAAAATTCTACTTGAAGACAAAGTCATCATTGCAGATGTTGAATCGGACAGAAAATTTACTCCGGGAGAGGAACTTATCTTTATAGTGAAATCTCTATATCCGAAGCTGGAGCTGAAACTTATACAGCTTGACGAAAACTGGACGAATCAATTCATACTTTTAAAACTATTACCCTTCTTTGATAAAGACTCCGTTAAAAACATTCTAAAATTCTATATGGGAAAACAATTTCCCGAAATAATGAAAAAACTGAAAGAAGAAAGCCCGCTAAGCGAAAAAGAGCTTCAAATCCTTTTTCAGACTATCTTTTCAAAGAAAGGAAAAGAGCAAATATTTTCATCATTAAAAGAGATAATGATAGCAGCCAAAGGAAACCTTACAGAAGCGGATTTTCGGAAACTTATCCTTTCCCTACTTGCATTTTACTTTCTTCCGGTAGGTGGAGCCGTATTTATACCTTTAAATATTAAGGATACGGATATAGAACTTATTTTTCAAAAAGAGGAAGGATATAAAATAGAAATAAATATAAAACACAAAAATAACAGCGTTTTTATATCAATATTTACAATATCAAACGAGGTATCGATAGAATTCAAATCGGAGAATAAAAACTTAATAGAAGCACTAAAAAGCAGAGATACCTATCTAAAAGAAAAACTCCTGGCCGCAGGATTTATCCCTATTGCAATAACATACTCGAATGAAAAAGCTACCCTACAAGCAATCGAAGAAAAAATAAAAATAAACCTTGATTCTGGAACCGTAGATATATTGGTTTAGAAAAAAAGGGGCTTACGCCCCTGTAAAAATTATTTTGTAACAAGAACAGCCTTTTTCATTGAAGACGAAAGTTTTTTCATAACTGGAGAGTACTTAAGTTTCGAAGGAGTTGATTCACCGTTTATATTAAGAACAACGAGTCTTCCATAACCCTTTCCGTAAGCATTTATAAAATCGTAAACAACACCTACAACAGCAAGTTCTCCTTTCTCAATAAACGGCTTGTAGAATTTAAGAGCTTCATCAACCTGATAGTTAACGTTTTTCTCTACACCTTCAAGCCATCTTTTTTCAAAAGCTCCTGATTTAGAAACTTTAGAAAGGGGCAGATGAAGATGGTCAAGCTCCATCTTAATACCTTCAGTTTCTTTAGAATAATCATGAAGAGCAGCCTTTACAGCACCACAATGAGTATGGCCAATTATTAAAAGAATTGGAGTATGAAGATGATAAATACCGTAATCTATAGAACCTTTTGCGTTAACAAGCTGATTCCCAACGTTTCTAATTACAAAAACTTTATCAACGGGATCTTTAAAGAAAACTGTCGGATGAACCCTTGCATCAGAACATGTAATCATGGTTACGATAGGATGCTGAGCGTTCATGTGAGGTTTGAAATAAGATTCCGTGTGAGACTCAACCCACTTTGCGTTCCCCTCTACAACTTCTTTTAGTGCTTCAGACGGTGTTGTTTTTGCCTTTCCATGTCCACCGGCTACTGCAGTTCCCCCCATAATTGTTACTGCAGCCATAGCTGCTAACAGTTTCTTTACCATTACGGCACCTCCCTGATTTATTTTAGAGTATTCTAGAAAAAGATTTTTAAAAATACAAATATAAATAACACATTCAATTTTAATAAAGAATTTTTAACGGAATACAATACAAAGCCTTTCAAAAACTTTTAAAATAACCGTAAAAACAGACAACTAAACCTAAAAAGCTTATATTTGAGTTGAAAGCAAAGGAGGAAAATTCCCAATGAAAAGAACAAAAATCGTTGCGACGCTCGGCCCGGCAATATCAGACACAGAAACACTAAAAAAACTCGTGATGGCAGGACTGAACGTTGTAAGACTCAACATGTCCCATGGAACCCACGAAGAACATAGGAAAAAAATAATACTGGTTCGAAAAGCTGAAAAAGAGATAGGAATTAAAATACCTATCCTTATTGACTTATGCGGACCAAAGATAAGAATAGGAAAAATTGAGGAAGAACCTCTATTCCTCCATAGAGGAAACACCATTGTATTAACTTCGAAAAAAGAACATAAAAAGGGAGAAATATTTGTAAACTATCCGTTTCTAGCCAGAGAGATCAATCCGGGTGAAGCCATTCTTCTGGCAGATGGGGCTTTCAGACTAAAAGTGAAAGAGATAAAAGACGAAAAAGTTACATGTGAAGTGATAGTCGGCGGTCCATTAACCTCCCATAAAGGAGTAAACCTTCCTCATAGCAATCTTTCTATTCCCGCATTAACAGAAAAAGATATTAAAGATGTAAAATTCGCAGTTAAGGAAGGAGCGGATATAATTGCTCTTTCTTTCGTAAGAAAAGCTGAAGATATAATGAAACTAAAAAACTTACTAAAAGAACTTAACGCAATCAATATTCCAATCGTATCAAAAATAGAAAAGCCGGAAGCCGTTGAAAACATAGATGAAATACTTGAAGTTACCGACTTTCTCATGGTAGCAAGAGGAGACCTTGGAGTGGAACTTCCTATTGAAAAAGTACCGGTAATCCAGAAAACTCTTATAAAGAAAGCAAACAGAAAAGGAAAACCCGTAATAACAGCTACACAAATGTTAAAGTCAATGGTAGATATGCCGATACCCACACGAGCCGAAGTTACCGACATAGCAAACGCAGTTCTTGACGGAACAGACGCTCTTATGCTCTCGGAAGAAACAGCAGTCGGCAAATATCCCTTAAAAGTTATAGAAACAATGAGCAACGTCATAAAAGAAGCGGAAAAAGTATATCCTCACAAAAGGTATGAAGACTTCAAACCCGATACCCTTCAATATTCTCTTGCAAAAGCGGCATGCGAACTTTCAAACTCAGGAAACATAAAAGCGATAATCCCTTTCACCAGAACAGGAGCAACAGCTATCGCAGTTGCAAAATTCAGACCGAAAGTCCCTATCTTTGCGGTAACTCACGATATTAAAGTAAGCAGAATATTAAATCTCGTATGGGGTGTTAACTCCTGCTTAACCACCCTGGCTAAATCGACTGAAAAGCTGATAGACATTTCAACTCAGGCGGTTAAAGAAAGAGGTATTGCAAAAACCAAAGATAAGGTTATAGTTTTAGCTGGCGCACCTTTAGGTGTTCCCGGAACAACAAATCTTGTAAAAGTGGTTGAGGTTAAATAGATGGGAAAGAAAAAACTCCTTATCGTCGAATCACCGGCAAAAGCAAAAACTATCCAAAGATATTTAGGAAAAGATTTTACGGTCAAAGCTTCTATGGGACATATCAGAGACCTACCTGTGAAAGATTTTGGTGTTGATATTGAAAAAGACTTCAAGCCTAAATACACCACCATCAAAGGAAAGCAAAAAATAGTAAAAGAGATAAAAGAAGCAGCAAAAAAAGCAGACGAAATATATCTTGCGACTGACCCGGATAGGGAAGGAGAAGCAATAAGCTGGCACATATCGGAACTTCTAAAAAGAATAAAAAAAGACGGTATTTACAGGGTAAGATTTCACGAAATAACAAAAAAAGCCATTAAAGAAGCCATTGAGAAAGCTGACAGTATAGATAAAAACAAAGTTGATGCCCAACAAGCAAGAAGAATCCTTGACAGAATAGTTGGATACTCAATTTCTCCGCTACTATCAAGAAGATTCAAAAAAGCTCTCTCCGCAGGAAGGGTTCAATCTGTTGCATTAAGACTCATATGTGACAGAGAAGAGGAGATAAGAACTTTCAAACCCAAAGAATATTGGACAATAGAAGCTCTCTTTGAAAAAGAGAGAAAACAACTCCCGGCAAAACTTTTCTCTGTTGACGGAAAAAAACTCGGAAAATTTGATATTCCCGATGAAAAAAAAGCCAAAGAGCTTATTGAAAGAGCAAAGAAGGGACAGGAATTTACTGTAACATCGGTAGAAAAGAAAGAAAGAAAAAGAAAACCTTACCCTCCATTTATAACAAGCACACTACAACAGGAAGCATCTAAAAAATTCGGCTTTCCTGCAAAATTAACGATGCAGATAGCACAACAGCTATATGAAGGTATCGACATAGGAAGCGATAGGGTTGGTCTGATAACTTACATGAGAACAGATTCCACGAGAGTCTCAGACGAGGCTGTAAAAGAAGCAAGAAAGCTCATCTCTCAAAAACTGGGGAAAGAGTATCTCCCTCAAAAACCAATAAGTTATGAAGCGAAAACGCCAAAATCCTCTCAAGATGCCCACGAAGCAATAAGACCCACATCTGCCGGAAACACACCGGAATCCGTTAAACAATATCTTACACCTGAACAGTTTAAACTTTACGACCTAATATGGAAAAGATTCATAGCTTCCCAAATGAAAGATGCGGTCTTTAATACCGTAGCGGCAACAATGGAAAACAATTCAGTGGCTTTTAAAGCCACGGGAAGCACCATAAAATTCCCAGGATTTATGGAAATATATCCTATAAATGTTGAAGAAAAAATTCTTCCGGAAATAAACGAAGGAGAAAAACTGAAGTTAAAAGAGATTAAAGGTGTCCAACATTTCACGGAACCTCCTCCGCGATACACGGAAGGAACACTGGTCAAATCACTTGAAGAAGAAGGTGTGGGAAGGCCTTCCACCTATGCCAGCATAATCTCAAACATTATACAGAGAGGATACGTTGAAAAAGAGAAGCAGAAACTGAAACCGACAGAGCTCGGAGAATTTATAAACGGCCTCCTAAAGAAACTGTTTTCCAAAATTGTTGACATAAAATTTACCGCCAATATAGAAGAAGAACTTGACAAGATAGAAGACGGGAAAAAAGAGTGGAAAGAGCTTCTAAAAGAGTTCTACTTCGGAGACTTTAAAAATGTACTTGAAGAAGCACAAAAAAATCTCAAAGAATTAAAAGGAGAACCCATAGGGAAAAAATGTCCCGAATGCGGTGGCGAACTCCTTAAAATCTACGGAAGATACGGCTCATTTATATCTTGTTCAAACTATCCCGATTGTAAATACAAAGAAAACGGAAAAAAAGAAGATGAAAAAACCGGAGAAAAATGTCCCGAATGCGGTGGTGAACTTGTAATAAAACGGGGAAGATTTGGAAAATTCATAGCCTGTTCAAACTATCCCGATTGCAAATATACTGCAAATGTAACTTACGGAAAATGCCCAGAATGCGGCGAAGGAGAAATAGTAGAAAGGAGAAGTAAAAGAGGAAGAACCTTTTACGGTTGCTCAAGATATCCCGATTGCAAATACGTTTCCAACAAACTTCCGGAACCGGTAGAAAAACAATGAAAATAGCAGTAGTATCAGATAGCCATGACAATACGGAGAAGATAAAAAACTTCGTCAAAGAAGTTAACCGCCTTAATATAGAAACGATTATTCATTGCGGAGATATAATTTCACCATTTTCCGCAACCCTTTTTAAAAAAGCAAACTCCGAGTTTATAGCAATATTCGGCAACAACGACGGAGAAACAGCAGGATTATTAAAAAAATTTCACGAAATAAAAAAACCCCCTATTGAAATAGAGCTATACGGTAAAAGTTTTGCAATTATGCACGAACCCATACTGATAGAAAAGATAACAGGTAAAGTCGACTATATCCTTTACGGTCACACTCACAGTTTAGAAATAAAACAAATTAACGGTACCACTATCATAAATCCGGGAGAACTCTGCGGTTATATAACGGAAAAATCTACTTTTGTTATACTCAACCCTGTAACAGGCGAAACGAAAATTATGGAGATTTAATGGGTATTAAATTCATAGAAAACCTTCTTTCGGGAAAATGGAATAACGAAACGGAAAAACCCGTTTCATGTGTTATCTGCTCATCGGAACTTCTACTTGCAAAAGATTTTAGGTTTCCTGATTCTCCGTTCATCATATCCAATACTGCTTGCCAGGCCGTAACAAACTTAGCCTCAATTTACTACGCAATCAAAAAATTCGATATAAACTTGATAACCCTCATAGAATCAAACAACGTAAAATTTAAAGAACTTATATCCATCCAATTTCAACCTGCCGAATTCGAATTTAAAACTCTTTCCAAAATATACGAAGAAAACTACGAAATCCTCATCTCTATGTATGAATCGGAACAAACAATGAACACGGCATTTGCGGAACTTAACATAGACACACAGATAGAAACACTCAGAACCATAGAACCTTTTGAGTCAATGATTAAAGAAGAGCAGCTTCTAATATGCGGAATGATTCTTGACAAAGAGCAAATTTACGGAAAATCCCCCCAACTTTACATGGTAAACTGTAACGGAATTACGGACCCGGAAGAGATTATGCAAATTAAAGCATTAAATCCTCTTCCGGAAAAACTACTAATGAACAAAGTCAAAAGACTTCATATTCAGATATGAAACAAGAAGGGGCAACTCCCCTTTCAAATCAACCTCAGCCAAACGGAGAACAAAGATTAACGATATTTATAACTTCAAGGTCATCGGAACCACACTCGGGACACTTTACCTCAAGCACTTGCAAAGAAGCATAAATTTCAACTTCAAACTCTTCCCCGCAAGAAGAACATTTAAAAGTATAAATTTGCATCTCTACCTCCAATCATTTATTGCTATAATTAAATATACTACAACTAAGATACAGTGCAACAACAGCATCTTTTCAGAAAAAACTGGTATCATTTCCTCTAAGTTTTCACAGTAAAGGAGTTTCTTTTGAGAAAAGCTATTTTAATAGTTTATATGGGCGGACCGTCAAACCTTAACGAAATAAAACCTTTCCTGTTCAGGCTATTCTCAGACAGGGACTTAATAAATCTTGGAGTTCCTGCATTCCTTCAGAAGCCCCTCGCTTATCTCATCGCCACTACACGAACAAAAAAAGTAATACCGCATTACAAAGCTATCGGAGGAGGTTCCCCGACTGTAAAATCATCAATAGAAATTGCAAAAAAAATAGAAAAACTAACAGGAATCAAAACTTTCACAGGTATGCTATACTCAAAACCCCTAATGAAAGAAGTCACCAAAAAAATAGAAAAATACAACCCGGACGAAATCACAGCTATAACCCTTTATCCACATTACTCCTATGCAACAGCAGGTGCATGTATAAGAGACGTAAAAAAACACTTTCCAACGGCAAAAACCGTTAAATCGTGGAATAAAAACCCCTATTACATAAACTGGATAACAGAACAGATAGAAAATTCGATAAAAGAACTGCAAAATCCTTTTATTCTTTTCAGTGCCCATAGTCTTCCAAAGTATCTAATAGAACAAGGAGACCCCTACCTAAAAGAAACAAAAGAAACTATCTCCCTTGTTATGGAAAATTTTAGAGAATTTCCCTATAAACTTTCATTTCAAAGTAAAATAGGCCCTATTGAATGGATAAAACCTTCAACAGAAGAAACGATAGAAGAACTTGGAAAAAACGGGATAAAAGAACTCATCATCTTTCCTATCAGTTTTATATCCGAACATATAGAAACCCTCTTTGAACTTGATGTAGAATATAAAGAAGTGGCGGAAAAAGCCGGTATTGAAAAATATGTAAGAGTTCCGTTAAACCACAAAGATGAAAATTTGATAAAAGCCATATCCACAGAATGTGAAAAACTTTTCAGGAGATGAAAATGAAAAAAGTTGCGGTTATAGGAGCAGGTGTTTCAGGTCTATCAACAGCTTTTTACATTGAAGAATTTTCCAAAGGGAAAGTAGAAATTAAAGTATTTGAAAAAGAGGAACATCCCGGCGGTAAAATGAGAACAGCTCATAAAAACGGATTTACACTTGAAACCGGACCGAACGGATTCCTTGATAACAAACCCTACACCCTTGAGCTTGTCAAGAAACTTGACATTGAAGATAAACTTTATAAAAGCTCCGATAAAGCGAGAAAAAGATTTCTGTTTGTCAACGGAAAACTTGTAAGATTACCTGAAAGCCCGATAGCCTTTCTTGCTTCATACGTATTATCTATAAAAGGCAAACTGCGCCTTGCAGTAGAATACTTTGTTCCACCTAAAAAAGATAATTCCGACGAAAGTCTCTCATCATTTGTAAAAAGAAGAATAGGAGAAGAATCGTTAGAAAAGCTAATAGACCCAATGGCTGCAGGTATTTTTGCCGGAGACCCTGATAGATTAAGTGTAAAAGCGGCTTTCCCGGCAGTATGGCAACTTGAAAAAAGGTACGGAGGTCTTATAAAAGGTCTCCTTGCGATGCAAAAAGAGAAAAAAGACGCTACGGCAGGACCCGGAGGAGTACTTATGTCCTTCAAAAGTGGAGTAATAGATCTGATTGATTCTCTCATCAAAAATATAAAAGGCAAAGTACTAACAAACACTTCTGTCAAAAAACTTTTAAAAGAGAACGGAAAGTGGAAAATAGTTTATGAAAAAGGTGATGAAATTTTTGAAGAAACTTTTGACTGTGTGGTTCTTGCAACGCCATCATACGTGGCAGCATCGCTTGTTAAAAACTTTGACCATGAACTTTCTGAAAAACTAAACGAAATAGAATACTCGCCTATAGCCGTTGTTGCTTTCGGTTTTAGAAAAAAAGGGCTTGACCACGACCTTGACGGATTCGGTTTTCTTGTCCCAAGGACAGAAAACAGGAAAACACTCGGAACTTTATGGGACTCAAGTATTTTCCCAAATAGAGCTCCAGAAGGAAAAACGCTTATAAGAGCCATGGTTGGAGGAGCCAGACAGCCGCAACTTGCTATGGCAGGAGAGGAGGAGATAGCAAGATTTACCTACAAAGATATAAAGAAAATAATGAAAACAAGACACAAACCTGAACTCACAAAAGTGTTTAAACACTCAAAAGGAATTCCCCATTACACCGTGGGACATCTTGAAAGGGTTGAGGAGATTTTCAAAAAAGTAGAAACGCATCAGGGACTTTATCTTAACTCCAACGCATATAAAGGAGTCGGGGTAAACGATTGTGTCTATAACTCACTTAAAACTGCTGAAGCTGTAGTAAAGAACATATAAAAAGGATAACACAGTAGATGCTTATAGTATCTCCACAAGTTTTAAAATTTATTGCTGCTGCTATATGGTACAGCGGAAGTATAGCTTTAGCACTTAAAAGTGGTTCTCTACTCAATGAAGCATTTAGTATTAAACCCTCAAAAGTATGGATAATAGGCACTTTAATTTTGGGAACAGTTTTAGGAATAGTTAAATGGAAGTACATATTTTTAAAATCCGCCGAAAAGAAAATAAAACGGATAGAAAGCCTAAAAAGACCTGTAATCTGGCAGACTTTTGAAACAAAGTTTTATATTTTTCTGACAGCAATGATTTTCCTGGGTTCTAAACTATCGGAAATAGCATCAGGAAATTATATACTGCTTATAGCTGTCTCAGTTATAGATGTAAGTATATCCATTGCTCTGTTTTTAAGTGGAAAGAAGTTTTTAAAAACTAAAAGGTTCTACGTCCAGTAGCCTTGGTGCCTAAAATTTTGTCTGTTCCCCCATGAAAATGACATTTTATACAGGAATCCGGTCCTGTACCTCCAAATTTCCCATGACATGGGCCACACCTCCTTGGTACATAAGGACGATCTGGAGCCCTATGATGAACATAATACCAATCGTTTATATGACACTTCCCACAAAGCTCTTCTAAATTGGAATCATCCACAATAGACGTCATAACCTCTCCGTTAGCCTCTTCCCTTATCAGATAAGCATGTGGAGAACCGTGAGCCTCATGACAATCCATACAGGAAACAACAAACCCGGCTCCGTTTGAGTTGGCTATCGAACTACCGTCATAAGGAGGCCATAAAGAAGCCGTGTTTGTATCTGTCCC
>JALSLT010000034.1 GCA_026988135.1 Desulfurobacterium sp. | reverse complement strand
TTTAAAAAACATCTGTTCTGCATGATATGTCCGGTAGGAACTCTCGAAGCGGGAATCTATTGGGTTACCTTCCACGAAAATATAAGAAAAATGGCAGGTTGGTTATTTAATTTTAAATTAGCAATAATGATCTTAATAGTCGGCGGAAGTATTTTCACCAAAAGACCTTTTTGTAGATTTTTATGCCCTCTTGGAGCTTTCTTCTCAATATTCAACAAAATATCCTTTATTCAACTTTCTCACGATAAAAATTTATGTACGGAATGCAACCACTGTCAGGATGTATGCCCCGTAGATCATAAAATATATAAAAGTCCGAACAGCCCTTCCTGTATCAGATGCTTAAACTGTATAAGGGACTGTAAAGCACTAAATATTGAATATCCATCATTAATAAAAACAAAAACCGCTGTTCCATCAAAAGAGTAATTTAATCAAGATAAGAATCGTATTTTGCTATCTCTTCCTTAAATCTATCAAGTACCATTCTTCGTATATGATTGTAAAGATCCTTATTATCAATTTCTACAATAGAGACAAACTCTCCCAAGCGTGATTTCCTTGTAGGCATCTGAATGAAATAACCTCTGTTTGATTCCACAATTTTTATATCTTTTATCTTCAAAATACCGTTTAGAGTAATTTCCGCCACAGCTTTTACGTTTCCGCCGATAGAAGAGGTATCAAAAGGAAATATTTTTACATCAGTAACTTCTATATCCATAACGGGAAGCCGCTCAAGAACTTTCCTGTTCAGTTTTTACCTCCAGAGAGATATGCCTTTTTCTATCTGAGAAAATATGTCTCTTTCAAATTCTCGCCATCTGTCAAGTCTCCTTTTGGAGATAACCTGAATAGGTAAAAAAATTCCCGTGGACTGGTAAACCCTATATCCGGCTTCCATCAACGGATTGAGAAAGGCTGTCTCATCATTTTCCAGAATAACAACAACTTCCGCTTCATCATCCCGTATTACTAACTTAACATCCTCAGGATAAACAATAGCAGGTATTTTTTCTATAAATAATTTCAGAGCATTCTTCCAATTTTTATCACCATCAACAAAATCCCACCAGTGGGAAACATCTTCACTTTTATTCGTAGGAGTGCACACCACTATACCTTCCGAATTTTCGGGAATAGAAACAATTTCCAGGGGAACAAAAACCCCATTTTTAAAAACCACCTTTACTGGCAAAAGCTCTTTCATTTCTCCTACCTTAACAAACACAGTTTGATAATTTCAATGATAAAATATAATTCAAGTAAAATCCAAAAAATGGAGGTAGCGAGTGAAAAAAATTGTAGGAATAAACGGATCACATAGAGAAGGTTCCACCTTAAAGCTCATCGAAACAGCATTTGAGGAGATAGATAGTGACTTGAAAAAAGAAATTATCTCTCTTTCAAACTATGAAATAGGATACTGCAAACTTTGCGGAGCGTGTAAAAAAAACGGAGGAGTGTGTATCTTAAAAGACGGTTTCCAAGAAATAGCGGAGAAAGTAGCAGCCGCTGATTTCATAATAATCGGTTCACCGGTTTATTTTGGCTCTGTAACAGGAAAACTAAAATCTTTATTTGACCGCTCAAGGGCATTAAGAGTTAATTGGAATTTAAAGAACAAATTCTGTGGTGGAATAGCTGTAGGAGCCACAATTCACGGAGGTCAAGAACACACAATTCAAGCCATCCACAATTGGGCGCTAATTCATGGAATGGTTGTGATAGGAGATACCTCTCCAACAGCTCACTTTGGATGTGCAGCAGTAGCAAAACAGTCCGAATCCGGTTTTGAATTTAACCCTGAAGGTATAGAAACAGCAAAAAGCCTTGGGAAACATATAAACGAAATTATCAAGCTGCTCAAGTAAAACAGCTGCCCTTAGGGGCAGCTGTTTTTAAAAATATCGGTATTGTTACTTTCACATATCGTTGCAAATTAACACTGTATTAACAGCCCAACAATTATGATTTAAAAAGAATAAATCCATAGACCCTCCCACTACAAACCTAATTATAGGTTATCTCCCGCAATCCAACATCGATTCCTTCCGTTATTTTTAGCCTTATATAAAGCTTTATCAGCTCTATCAACAAACTGCTCAAGCTTTTCCCCGGGATTATATTCCGCAACACCGCAACTCACAGTTACTTTTCTCTTTAATCCAAAATCCGCATTCTCAACAGCTTTTCTGATTCTATCTGCAACCATTAACGCTCCATCTAAACCAATACCGGGAAGAACAACGATAAACTCTTCTCCCCCATATCTAAAAGCAATATCACCATCTCTTATCTGCTCCTTTATTATAGAAGCCACTTTTGATAAAACCTCATCTCCTTTGAGATGCCCATAGTTGTCATTTATCTTTTTAAAAAGGTCTATATCAACCACTACCAAAGAAGCAGGATTTCCGTTTTTCCTACAAATCCATATCTTTCTTTGTAATTCTTTATCAAAAAAATTACGATTATATAGCGAAGTTAATTTATCAAGTATAACATCCTTTTCAAGATCCCTATTGACAAGAAAATAAACAGTAAGAATAAGAAACACAAGAAAAACAAGAAGCCAATTTTTTATATATTTTACCAAAGAAAGCAATTCTTGATTTTTTATTTCCGAAATTCTCTGAGCTTTCCAGGTCAAAGCATCGGAGATTGTCCAGCAATCTTCGCTTAAAGGCACAAACTTTTCAGGAACATCCATATTCTTAAGAATTTCCCACTCTTTTTTCAATAAAGAAAATGTATCTCCGAAACCAACTTTTCTTTTTAATGAAGAGAATCTTTCACTTTTCAAATATGAATTTTCTATCTCATCTAAAGACGAATCCACAAAATTTCTAACACCGGCAGCCTTACTACAAAATTCGGAATCCGAATTTTTCATAAGACAAAACAGCTTCAACTTTGAATAACGCTGTATGGAACCCCTTATCTGTCCAAGTCTGTTAACAATAAAAGCATCACCCTGATAATACCTATCCACGGAAGAACCGATAAAATTAAACCCATAAATAACAATTGCCGAAAAAACGGACAGTAAAAATACAAGTATTCCCGATTTTGGAATCGTTTTTAAACTAAAAAAATTCATTTTTCCTTCTAAATACGGTTAAAACAGAAGGTGAATTCTATCAAATTTAGAGAAAAAACAAAATATCTTGAAAAGCTCCTATTATAAATCCTAAAACCCCACCGAGAAGAGTAATATACTTCAACTCCTCATCTATAAGTTTAAGAATAATTCCTTCCACCTCTTCTATTGGAAGGGAGTTTACCCTTTCAACCACAAGATTTTCTATATCTATCGACTCCATTATTACAGGAAGTTCCTTTTCAATAATATTTAAAAGATTTTTCGTAAGAGATAAAATGATAAACGTTCTATTATTTTCTACAAACCCTTTTATCCATTCAACTATTACAGAATAGATACGCCTTCTAATAAATGTGCTCTCTCCTATCGTAACGTTAAAATTCTCATAAATAAATCCTGTAATTTTTTTTATTAGAATATTACCATCAAACCCCATATCTCCCATTAAACCTTTTATCTCTCTCTCGTTTAACTTCAACGTAAGTTCCCGCAGATAAACCTTTACCTTCTCTTCAAACTTTCTGCTTTCCAAAGTATCTTGCAAAACTTTTAAAATTCTATCGGTAATAGCCTCAGCTATCGCATAGACAGGTTTCCTGAATATAACAACATCCGGGATTTTCCCAGAACTATCAAGAAAAGATACAATTCTCGAAATTATAAATTCCCTAAATTCTTCAGATTCAATTCTATCTCCGGCTATATTTAACAGCTTCTCAACCAAAAAATCGGAAATTTCATCCATCTGCTCTTTCATCTTCTCAGGAAGAATATCACCAAGTTTCCGTTCATCCTGAAACAGGTAATCAACTACACTGGCAACACTCTTTTCAAGATCAACAATATTAAACAAATCAAAAAAATTCTTATCTGAAATATCGGAAACAAAATTTTCAACGTAGGTATGAAGATTAGAAAGCACCTCACTTAGACCTTTGTTAACCAGATTCTCTATACTGTCTTTTATCTTCTCCTCGTTCAATCTTTTTCTAAGGGTATCCTCTGTTAAAAGATTTTCTTTTACCACTTTAGCTATTGAAAGGGCAAGCTTCTCCCTTTTTGATGGAATAAGTCCCGGAGTAAAGGGTATCCTTTTCCCAAAGATATAGTATGGCTTTTTAGGGCGAAAGAGCATCTTTATAGCTACATAGTTGGTAAAATAACCGATTACACCACCTACAACCGGCGGAACAAGAAGCTCATAGTTCATCTTAAATCCACCACCTTTAACGGTTTATACAAAGGTCCTTCCGATGTTAAAACACTCTCTATAAGAGAAATTTGCCTAACTTCCATCTCCAAAAATTCTTTATCACTCATTTTTGAAAGAAAATAGGAAAACTTTGTCCTGTGGCGAAGTTTTTTTATTCTCATTAAAGTAACATGAGGTCTAAACTTCCTTTTCTCTTTTTCAAAACTAAAAGGTTCAAGAGCTCCATCCACTGCCGTTTTTATATCGGCTAAATCACCTTCTACACCAACCCACAAAACCCTTGCAGTTTTAACATCCGGAAAAACTCCAAGTCCCTTCAATACAACCTCTCTGGAAGAAAGACAACTAACACTGTTTTTTATCGATTTCCCGAGTTCATAAACAGACGAAGAAAAAACATCCCCCAGAAACCGGAAAGTAAAATGCAAATTTTCCGGCTTAACCCAATTACCTTCTATACCAAGAGAAGCAATTTCATTTTTTATCAGAAAAAATTCATCGTTAGGAAGGGTCACCTTTGTCCCTATGAACAACCTCTTTTTCATTATATAAATCCTTTAAGATTCCCCGAATAACCTTTAACCAAATAATCATCTCCCAACGACTCCACGGAAAAAATCGAAACTTCTTTTTCAAAAGAATATCCTCTCAACATATCTATACCACTACCAAAAAACTTCGGAGCATAAAAAAGATAATATTTATCAACCAAATTAGCATCTATAAGAGCCGAAGCAAGAATACTTCCCCCTTCACACATAACACTAAAAATTCCCATCTCTTGTCTCAACCTTACAAGTATCTCCTCAAGGTCAAGAACTCCCGATCTATCGGAAACAGGCAAAAGAGAAACACCTAAACCCTTGAGTATGCTACTCTTATGAGAAAAGGAAGATTTTTTAGAAGTAACGATTATAAGATCTTTGGCCCTCTCTTTTACAAGCCTTGAGTCAATAGGTATTTTAAGTTCTCTATCAACAACAATCGCTTTAGGTTGAACATCTGTAACAACAAACCTTACATTAAGCAAAGGGTCATCTTTCAAAACCGTTTTTATCCCAACCATAACAGCATTATGAAAACCTCTAAGTCTATGAACAAATTTTCGTGCCATTTCTCCCGTAATCCACTTTGATGAACCGTCATTTCGAGCTATCTTTCCATTAAGAGTCAAAGCAAGTTTAATAGAACAAAAAGCCCTATCTGTTTTCAAAAGAACATAAAAGTCATCTATAAGCTCAAAACAGCTTTTTTCACACATACAACCGGATACGGAAATACCGGCTTTTTTAAGAGTATCTATTCCACCGGAAGCAACAGAATTAGGGTCTTTAATACCTATAACAACTTTTTTTATTCCGGCTTCCACTATTCTTTTAGCACACGGAGGTGTTTTTCCGTAATGATTACACGGCTCAAGAGTAACATAAATAGTTGACCCTTCCGCATCTTTTCCCGCTTTCTCAATAGCCATAACTTCGGCATGCGGTGCACCGTATCCCTCATGGTAACCCGAAGCTATAACTTTTCCATCCTTAGCTATAACTGCTCCGACAGCCGGATTAGGAAGAGTCTGACCTTTTCCCCTGTATGCTTCCTCTATAGCAAGTTCCATAAAAACTCTATCATCGGTCACTTCAACCTCACTTCTGAGCAACAAATAGAATAAATAGATAGATAAGAAGAGACGCCAAGCCAAGTCTCAAAATAATCTTCCTAACATTCATAAACCCTCCGGTTTTAAAAAATTCATAGCTTCTCTCACTTCCGATATAGTCTCCGAAGCTATATATTCGGCTTTTCTACTTCCTTCAATAAAGATATCTACCATCTGTTTTTTATCGGAAAGAAGTTTTTCTCTTTTGCTTCTAATAGGTTCCAAAAAGCTATTCAAATTCTTAGCAAGCATCCTTTTACACTGAACACAACCTATCTGTCCTGCTTTACACTCCTTTTCTATTTGTAAAACCGTTTCTTTATCAGTAAAAATATTATGATAAGCAAAAACCGGACAGATTTCAGGATGCCCAGGATCAGTTTTTCTAACACGGGAAGGATCTGTAACCATACCTTTAACTTTACTGTTTACCTCATCCTCCATATCGGAAAGATAGATACAATTTCCGTAACTTTTGCTCATCTTTCTCCCGTCAAGCCCCGGTAGCTTAGGCGCTTCCGATAGAAAAGGTTTCGGCTCAGGAAAAATTTTTCCAAAAAAATTATTAAAACGTCTTGCTATCTCCCTTGTAAGCTCCAGATGAGGAACCTGATCTATCCCTACGGGAACAACATCCGCCTTATAGATAATAATATCAGCGGCTTGAAGAACCGGGTAACCTAAAAATCCATAAGTTGCAAGCTCTCTATCTTTTAAATTTTCCATCATCTCTTTATAGGTAGGATTTCTTTCAAGCCACCTAACGGGAACAGTCATCCCAAGAAGCAGATAAAGTTCCGCATGCTCTTTAACCCATGATTGGACAAAAAGCGTGGATTTCTCTGGGTCTATCCCTACAGCAAGCCAATCAGCCATCATCTCTACCGTATTATCGGAAAGAGAGGAAAGATTATTATAGGAAGTAGTTATCGCATGCCAATCAGCTACAAAGAAAAAACTCTCAGCTCTATCCTGAAGTTCCAACCATGTTTTCAAAGCTCCAAAATAGTTCCCGAGATGAAGTTTTCCTGTTGGCCTCATCCCCGACAAAACTCTCTTTATATTTTTAGGCTCTTTATATTTTTCAATAACAATCTTCATCTCTTTATCAACATTACTTAACAACTTCTTATCCATATTTACTCTCCGTACCTTTCCATAATTCTTCCGTATATCTCCTTATAACTTTCAACAACATTTCCCATATCTTTTCTAAACCGGTCTTTATCAAGTACTTCTCCTGTCGACTTATCCCAAAGCCTACAACTATCAGGTGTAATCTCATCGGCAAGAATAACCTTTCCGTTATGCCTACCAAACTCAAGTTTAAAATCAACCAGAACAATATCTATGTTGGCAAAAAAGTTCCTCAAAAGATTATTGATTTTAAGTGCCTCTTTTGTCATAAAATCAATTTCATCTCTATCCGCCCATCCAAACAGGAAAACATGATTGACACAAACCATCGGATCATGAAGTTCATCGGATTTATAAAAAAGTTCTAAAAAAGGTTCTTTAATAGGAGTCCCCTCCTTTACACCATAACGCCTTGAAAAACTACCGGCTGCAACATTCCTAACAACAACCTCAACAGGAATAATCTCACACTTTTTTACTAACATTTCCCTAGGAGATAACATCTTCTCAAAATGAGTTTTTACACCGTTCTTTTCCAAAAACTCAAAAATCTTCATGGAAATAGCGCAATTTATAAGCCCTTTATCCTCTAATTGCTCTTTTTTCATCCCGTCAAAGGCGGTAGTATCATCCTTAAAATATTGCACCAAAAAATCCTCACCATCTGTAAGATAAAGGGTTTTCGCTTTCCCTTCATAAAGAATTCCTTTTCTTTCCATAATTTTCTCCCTTGCAAAAACTTTAACAAATTCCCGATTATTATATCTTAAATGGAGATGTTAATGTTATAATTCGGATTACAAACTTTAATATCCGGGAGAGGCTCAACTATATGGAAAAACTTAAAGATTATTGTGGAGTTTTTGGAATATACAACAGTGAACACGCCGCTTATTACACATATCTTGGACTTTATGCTTTACAGCACAGAGGCCAGGAAAGTGCTGGCGTTGCCGTATTTGACAAAAACGAAATCAAATATCATAAAAATTTCGGGCTGGTATCAGCCGTTTTTTCAACGGAAAAACTTGGAGAGCTGAAAGGAACAATAGCAATCGGGCACAATAGGTATTCCACTTCAGGAGCCTCCGACTCAATAGATAATGTTCAACCTATAGTCGTCTCATCAAAAATCGGAAAACTTGCAATTTCCCATAACGGAAACATTATCAACGCTCTTGAATTCAGGAAAAAACTTGAAGACGAAGGCTCTATTTTTCGAGGAACATCGGATTCGGAAGTTATAACCCATTTAATTGTGAAATCCCGAAAAGAAACATTAGAAGAAAAAATTATCGACGCCGTAGCAAAACTAAAAGGTGCTTTTTCTCTTCTCATAATGAATAACGGTAAACTTGTCGCTCTAAGAGACCCGTGGGGATTCAGACCTCTTGTAATGGGAAAACTGGAAAACTCTGTAATATTTACATCTGAAACATGTGCACTTGATCTTTTAGGAGCAAAATATATAAGAGACATAGAGCCGGGCGAGATGGTTACCGTAAATCCAAAAGGAACCACCTCATGCTTCCCGTTTAAAGATGAAAAACATAAAAAATCCCAATGTATATTCGAATTTGTTTATTTCTCAAGGCCGGATAGCCATATTTTCGAAAAAAGCGTCTATGGAATAAGGAAAGAGTTTGGGAAAACACTTGCCCGTGAAAACCCGGTCAAAGCGGACGTCGTTATAGCTGTGCCCGATTCCGGACTCGTACCTGCCATAGGATATTCTGAAGAAAGCGGACTTCCTTTTCAACTTGGCTTTATAAGAAACCACTACGTAGGAAGAACTTTTATTAAACCAACCCAAAAAAATAGAGATATAAGCGTAAAGGTAAAACTAAATCCGGTACCTGATGTGCTAAAAGGTAGAAGGGTTATAGTGATAGATGATTCTATAGTAAGAGGAACTACCAGTAGGAAAATTGTTAGAATGCTAAAGGAAGCGGGAGCTACGGAAGTTCACATGAGAATAAGCTCTCCGCCGACAAAGTGGCCTTGCTACTTCGGAATAGATACACCGACAAAGGACCAACTGATAGCATCTAACCATTCGGTTGAAGAAATCGCAAATTATATTGAAGCGGATTCACTTGCTTATCTATCCCTTGAAGGAATGTTAAAGGCTGCCGGTGGAGAAGAGTGTGGGTACTGTACCGCTTGTTTTAACGGAAACTATCCTATCGAAATACCGGAATCGATTATCGAACAAGCAAAAAAAGAATGAGCAAGAAATAAGTAAGATTTGGTGCGCCTGGCGGGATTCGAACCCGCGACACCAGGATCCGGAGTCCTGGGCTCTATCCAGCTGAGCTACAGGCGCCAAGAAATTACATTAAAATATAGGTTGTGAAATTAAAGGTGCAATGTGAAAATCAACTGGTTTAAGTATCTTCAGATATTGTTTATTATTTTCTCCCCTTTCCTTTTCATGTTTATGATTTTCAAGCTTGTAAACTTACGTTCAACATGCGTTACCGAAAAGAGAAAAATTGCCAAAACAATAGCGGAAATTCACAAACTCAAAACAGAATATAACGAGCTTCAAATAAAATACTATTCAACAATAAAACCTGAGAATGTAGATAGAGCAACGAAAAAGATGAAAGCTTTAAAAGAAAACGAGGTTTATTACATAGAATGAAGTGGATCTATTACAAAATTAAAGCCGTATTAGGAAAACTTTACACATTCTTAAAACCGTTTGAGGATGGAAGGCTTAATGCTTTTTTATTCATATCAACCGCTATGATTTTTGTTTTTACAATCAAACTGTTAAGCCTTTCTTACTTCGATAAAGAAAAGTTTCTTTCCTTCCTTGAAAAACAGTACACCGGTAAATTAACTCTGAAATCGGAAAGAGGAGAAATTTTTGATAGAAACGGTATTCCTCTTGCCGTCAGCAAAAAAGAATGCTCCTTCTATATAAGACCTGCTCTTATCAAAAACAAGAAAACATTCATTAAAATCTTCCGAAAGGAATTTGGGAACACAATAATCAGTAAAAAAGAACTTACCGATTCTCTTTCAAAAAATAAAAGATTTACGTGGTTAAAAAAAGGGGTTGACGGAAACATTAGAAAATATAGAAAAAAAGCGGAAAAGCTAAATAAAAACTACATAAAAACAACCGGAGAAAAACCAAAACTAAGAGATCTTGTCGGAGTAATGCCTGAATATGACAGGAAAAACCCTTACGATGTAGGCTCAACTCTAGTCGGTGTTTTGAACTCGGATGGAAGAGGTATAAGCGGACTGGAACTTTATCTTGAAAAAAATAAAATAATCACCGGAAAAAAAACGGTAATATCAGGAACAAAAGATGCAAGGGGAAACCTTTATGTAACCGACCCTAATGCACTATTCACTTCTTATAAAAAAGGGAATAATGTAATTCTAACAATCGACGCAAATCTACAATATATGGTGGAAAAAACCATTGAAAAGTATGGAAAAAAATGGCATCCACGATTTATAAATGTTGTTATAATGAACCCTAAAACAGGGGATATTATCTCTGCCGCTTCTTGGCCCTTTTACAAATACGGTAAAAAAAGAGGTAGAGGATTCATATCAAAAATAAATCCCCGCTACATAAATACTCCTTACGAACCGGGATCTGTAATAAAACCCCTTGTAATTGCAGCTGCGATAAATGAAAAACTTATCTCTCCCATGACTCCCATAAGAGCTCCGGCTAATTACAAAATTGACGACAAAGTCTTTCATAACGAATTTAGAGGAGAAAGCGTTACCCTTGCAGCCTGGGAAATAATAAAATACTCCGACAACGTGGGCATAATAAAGGTAGCTCAAATGCTTGGCAAAAAAAGATACTACAGGTATTTAAAAGCTTTCGGATTCGGAGAAAAAGCGAATATTGACATATCGGGAGAGTCTATCTACCCATTAAGAAACTACAAAAAATGGAAAAATGTGGACTTTGCAACTCTCGCTTTCGGACACAATATAATGGTAAACACACTTCAACTGGCGAACGCATACTCTGTATTGGTTAACGGTGGATATTTAATGAAACCGAGAATTATCAGTAAAATCATAAACGACAAAGGAAAAACAATAGAAGAATTCCCTGCCATAAGAATAAGAAAAGTAATAAAACCATATGTATCAAAACAGCTAAGAAGAATACTGGCAACTGTTGTAGAAGGAGGAACCGGAACAGCAACAAAACTGGAAAACTTTTATGTAGGTGGAAAAACGGGAACGGCAATAAAATACGACCCTCGGATACGAAAATACAACAGAAGCAAAATAACCGCAACTTTTGTAGGAGCTTTTCCTCTTACAGATCCCAATTATGTGATGGCAGTAACTGTTGACGAACCGAAAGTACCTAAAAATGAACTTTGGGCAAGTAAAATTGCCGTTCCTGTCTTCAAAGAGCTTGCAGAAAGAATACTTCTCTATGAAAGAGAAAAACCTGATAAATTCAAATATTATTTTAAGGGAAGTGAAATAGAAAAACAACCGATAAATGAAAACTTCCCATATAAAAAAGGTTATCGTGTAAAATAATGAAATAATTTTAAAGTAAGGAGTAAAAAATATGCTGAAGATAACATTACCCGACGGAAAAGTTATAGAAGTTAAAGCGGGAACAACGGTAAAAGAGATTGCCGAGGAGATATCAAAGAGCCTTGGGAAAAAGGCCGTAGGAGCGGTTTTCAATAAAGAGATTATAGATATATTCACTCCGATAATTGAAAACGGAATGATAAAGATAATAACACCAAAAGACGAGGAATCTCTTCATATTTTAAGACATAGCAGCGCACATATACTTGCAAAGGCCGTTAAAAAGCTTTTCGGAAATGATGCCGTCAAACTTGCAATAGGACCTTCAACAAAAGAGGGCTTTTATTACGACTTTGACCTACCCGAAACCATTTCCGAAGAAGACCTTGATAAAATCGAAAAAGAAATGGAAAACATTATAAAGAACAAAGAGCCTTTCAAAAGGGAAATTGTAACTCGGGAAAAAGCCATAGAGCTTTTCAAAAATGACCCTTACAAAATAGAACTAATTAAAGAACTACCTGAGAACGAAGAAATAGTTATATATTGGCTCGGAAACGATTTTTTTGACCTTTGCAAAGGACCCCACGTAGAACATTCGGGAATAATTAAAGCTATTAAACTTCTATCTGTTGCTGGAGCCTACTGGAAAGGAGATTCAAAAAATAAAATGCTCCAAAGAATATACGGAACTGCTTTCTGGAAGAAGAGCTCCCTTCAGGAATACCTTCATCAGCTTGAAGAAGCTAAAAAGAGAGACCACAGAATACTTGGAAAACAACTTGACCTGTTCTCTATTCACGAAGAAGCGGGACCCGGACTTGTATTCTGGCATCCAAACGGAGCTATTTTAAGACAGACAATAGAACAATGGACAGAAGAGGAGCATATAAAAAGAAAATACCAAAGAATCTACACACCTCAACTTATGAAAGCAGACCTATGGAAAACATCGGGTCACTACGACTTCTATAAAGAAAATATGTTCTTTGTCCCAGTTGTGGAACACGATGAAGATGAAAAATTGGGAAACGAAAAAACACCTTTAACACCTGAAGAAATAGAAAAAGCAAACTGGTATGCAGTAAAACCGATGAACTGTCCGGGACACATACTTGTTTACAAATCCCAACCCCGCTCGTATAGAGACCTCCCTATCAGATATTTTGAATTTGGAACCGTCCACAGATATGAAAAAAGCGGCTCTCTACACGGTCTATTAAGAGTAAGAGGATTTACACAGGATGACGGACACATTTTTTGCCGGCCGGACCAACTAAAAGAAGAAATTCAAGATGTTCTCGACTACGTTCTGGAACTTCTCTCAACCTTCAATCTTGATTATGTAATAAACATTGGAACCAAACCGGAAAAGTACATCGGAACCGACCAAGAATGGCAACACGCTACCAACAGCCTGATAGAAGCCCTAAAGGAAAGAAATTTCAATTATAATATCATCGACGGAGACGGTGCTTTCTACGGACCAAAAATAGATATAGCAGTCCTTGATGCTATCGGAAGAAAATGGGATGGTCCTACAATTCAAGTAGATTTCAATCTTCCAGAAAGATTTGACATCTATTATGTTGATAAAGACGGGGAAAAGAAAAGGCCTGTTCTTGTTCACAGAGCCATAATGGGAAGTATTGAAAGATTCATAGGCTTGTTGATAGAACACTACGCAGGATTATTTCCCTTGTGGCTTGCCCCTATCCAGGTTGCAATAATCCCTGTAAGTGATAAATATCTTGATTATGCTGATAAAATTTATAAAATTTTGACCGAAAAAGGATTTAGAACGAAACTGGATGATGAAAACGGAAAAGTCGGTTACAAGATTAGAAAAGCTGAAATGCTAAAAATACCGTACATGTTAGTAATAGGAGAAAGAGAGGAGGAAGCCGGAACCGTTGCTATCAGAAGCAAGAAAGAAGGCGATATTGGCTCCCTTAGCATTGAAGAACTTGTAGAAAGACTAAATACCCACATAGAAAACAAAATTTAAAGGAGGAAGTCATAAGTAAGAAAGTTGAAAAAACTAGAGTTAACGAAGCTATCAGAGTAAAAGAGGTCTTTGTAATCGGGCCGGACGGCGAAAAGCTTGGAGCGATGCTAACCCTTAAAGCGTTACAGCTTGCTAAAGAACACGGACTTGACCTTGTGGAGGTTGCACCTAACTCGAAACCGCCCGTATGTAGAATAATGGACTACGGGAAATACAAATACCAACAACAGAAGAAAGCACAAGAAGCAAAGAAAAAGCAGAAGATTATAGAAGTAAAAGAGGTAAAACTTAGACCAAGAACAGACGAGCACGACATAAACGTAAGAATAAAACATACAAGACGCTTTCTTGAAAAAGGTAACAAAATCAAAGTTGTCATCATGTTTAGAGGAAGAGAACAAGCACATCTTGAGCTGGGCTATGCACAACTTGACAGAATATATAAAGCAGTTGAAGACATTGCCGAAATGGAGAGGAAACCCAAGAAAGAAGGAAGAGATATGTTTATGGTTCTCGCCCCGAAAAAGGATAAGAAAAAGTAATCAGCTCAGGCGGGTATAAAACCCGCCGTTTTTCCATCTCAATATCCGGAGAAAAGATGCTAAGACTAAGGAATCTATCTCTTAAAAATTTTCTTTCCCATACCGAAACAAAACTACCTTTTGAAGATACTTCTTATGTAATTATAGGAGAAAACGCCTCCGGAAAAACAAGCATATTAAGGGGAATATTTTTTACTCTTTTTGGCGAAGATATTGTTTTCGGTAAAAAAAATATGATAAACCTCGTCAACAGAAACAGTACCTCAGCCCAGGTAGAAATTGAGTTTCTGCTGAACAACATAAAATATCTAATAAGCCGAAAAATTACACCGAAAGGCTCTCAACAGGTTGAAGTCAAAAAAGAAAACAAAACCGTCGCGAAAGGTGTCAAAGTCTCCGAAGAATATCTAAAAGAAACTTTAGGCTTAAATCCGGAAACTTTTAAAAACACAGTTTATGTACCACAAGGAGAACTTGTTACATTCCTTGAGGGAACACCGAAAGAGCGAAGAGGAATTTTAAACAGACTTTTTGGTCTGCAAGAGATAAAAGAAAAAAATGAAAAGATAAGAAATTTCCTAAATAAATTATCAGCAGAAATAAAAAAGTACGAGTATCATATAGAACAGAGAGATAAACTATTTCAGAAAGAAAAAAACCTCAAAAGAGAAATTGAGGAAATTAAAAGAGAAACAGAAGAGGAAAAAAGAGAACTAAAAAAAACAGAAAACCTCCTAAAAAATAACCGAAGCCTTCTTTTATCATTTGAAAACAAAAAAGTAAAAGTGGAATCCCTTAGAAAGGAGAAAGGAATATTTAACGAGCAACTTAAGGATACATCATCACAACTAAAAGAGAAAGAGAAAGAGAAAGAGAAACTAAAAACTCTCCAAGAAGAACTACCTAAACTAAAAAAAACCGTAAAAAAACTCAAACCGTTAAAAATGTTAGAAACAAAAGCTTACAGCTTAAAAAACCTAAAACTTGAACTCCAAAACACAGAGAGTAAACTATCAGAATTTCAAAAATGTAAAGAACGCATCGGGAAACTCATCACAGAAAATGAAAAAACGGAAAAAGCGCTAAAAGAAAAACTGCTAACTTTAAAAAAGATAGAACACGGAAAAAAAGAAAACATTCACTTCCTTGAAATATCGTTAAAAGAACTTCTGGAAAAAGAAAAAAATGAAAGAGCACTTATCCAAAAACTTTCTCTCCATGAAAAAAGAATTGAAAAACTGAAAAAAGAGATGGAAAAAATAGAAGTTGGAAACATAGAACTTCTTAAAAAAAAGAAAGAACAGTTAAAAACAGAAATTCAAAATTCCAAGGAAAATCTTTTAAAAATTGATGAAAAATTGAAAGAACACGAAGAAAGAATCAATAAGCTTAAATCTTCAAACTCAGCAACATGTCCAACATGTAGAGCTACTCTCTCCATAGAAAAAAGAACAACTCTTCTAAAAGAATCGGAAGATTTCTTAAATCAAAACAAAAACATACCTTCTCAACTAAAAGAAAACATAAAACAAAGAGAAAATGAGCTGAACAACCTGGAGAAACAGATAGAGTTATTTCTTTTCTCGAAAAAAAGACTTCAACAACTTAAAGAAGAGATAAAGACAGAAAGAAAAACTATTGATAAATCAAAACAGGAGATAGAGAATCTATCGTTTTCAAAAGAAATACTGGAAAATTTAAAAAAGAGATATGAGCAGTTAAAAGAAAAAAAACTCAGCCTTACTGCTGAAACAGCCACATTAAAGAATCAAATTGAAAAACTAAAAGGTGAAATTACCAAAGAAAAAACCTCCATTAGTAAAATAGATAAAGAAGCGATTTTACGAAAAAAAGAAAAACTTGAGAAAAAGATAAAAGAACTTCACCGGGAAATAAAGGAAATAAAAAACCAACACGGCATAAAAATTTCCAAACTCAGTGAACTTGAAGACGAAATAGAGAAGCTTGATAACATAGATAGACGAATTGCAAAAGTTGAAACAGAAATGGAGAGAAAGCCCAAAGTTGAAAAGGAGATAGAAAATCTTAAACAAACAGTAGAACAACTAAGGGAAAAGATAGAACTTATTGAAAAAGAGATAGAAAAGATAGACTACGACGGCAAACATCACGAAACCGCAAAAAGAAATCTTAACGACATAGAGAAAAAAACAGAAGACCTGAAAGAAAATCTTAACAAAAAACTTGGTGAAATCAATGAAAGAGAAAAACATCTAAAAGAGATAAAAACTGAAATAGAAGAAATTGAACAAATAATGGAAAAAGTGAAAACCCTTAAAAACGCCCACGATATAGTAAAAGAAATATCAGAAGGATTTAACCCTTCAACGGGATTCATCATCAAGTTAAGAGAACAACTTTTGCCGGAAATTTCACGAATATGCAGAGACCTGTTTGAAGAATTCAATTTTGAATTTCAAGAAATAGTAATAGAAGAAGATCTTACTATAAAGTTCGGAATGGCAAACAAAGGAAATATCACTCTGGAACAGTTGTCCGGAGGTCAGAAAGTTGCCTTTGCACTCGCCCTACGATTTGCCCTTGCGAGAAAATTCATGTCAGCATTTGAACTTTTAATACTTGATGAACCGACAATTCACCTTGATGAAGAGAGAAAAAAAGAGTTGGCAAACATACTCATGAAACTGAAGGGAAAAATTCCCCAGATGATTATTGTTACCCACGATAACGAACTTGAAATCGCAGGTGATAAAATTATCAAAGTTGAAAAAACAGCAAAAACTTCAAAAATAAATTTTATAGAAGGTGGTTATGAGTAAAAAGAGATTGGGTGTAAAAAGAGCGGTACAGATTTTCTCTGTTCTTCTCCTGGTAAGAGACCTGATGATTTTTTACCGAAAAAACAAAAAAACCATAAAAATGGCCGCAAAAGCAGGAGAAAAATTTCTAAAAAAAAGAAAGGCGGGAAGATAATCCCGCCATTTTCAAAAATTAGAGATTATAAAACACATCTATCCCTTTAAATACCGCATTTCCGTCAAGAACGTCTTCTATTCGTAAAACCTGATTATACTTTGCATTTCTTTCACTTCTAGCTGGCGCTCCTGTCTTTATCTGACCGGCATTCACCGCAACTGCAAGATCTGCGATGAAAGAATCTTCGGTCTCTCCGGAACGGTGAGATATAACGGTTGTATAATTTGCTCTTCTTGCCATCTCTATAGCATCCAGAGTCTCAGTAACCGTCCCTATCTGATTAAGTTTTATCAAAATTGAATTTGCAAATCCGTCCTTTATACCAAGAGAAAGAAGCTCCGTATTTGTAACAAATACATCATCTCCAACAAGCTGAACCCTACTACCGAGAGAAGCAGTCAAAAGTTTCCATCCCTCATAATCATTCTCCGACATAGCATCTTCAATACTTATAATTGGATACTTTTCAACAAGAGATTTATAAAAATCTATCAAACCTCGTCTATCAAAAATTTTACCCTCTCCTTCAAGCTCATAAACACCCTCACCTTTGTAAAACTCGGATGAAGCCACATCAAGGGCAAGCATCACATCCTCTCCGGCAACATACCCGGCATCCTCTATCGCTTTCATTATTACCTGAATCGCTTCCTCATTTGAAGAAAGATTTGGCGCAAAACCTCCCTCATCTCCGACATTGGTCGAATGTCCCATACTTTTCAAAACTTTCTTCAAAGTATGATAGACTTCCACTCCCATTCTAAAAGCTTCGGAAAAGCTTTCTCCTCCAACCGGCATTATCATAAATTCTTGAATATCGACATTATTATCTGCATGAGCTCCCCCGTTAAGTATATTCATCATCGGAACAGGAAGCTCTTTCGCATTAACACCACCTATATATTTAAAGAGGGGAAGTTCGAGCTCAAAAGCAGAAGCCCTACATACAGCCATAGACACACCTAAAATAGCATTGGCTCCGAAGCGACTTTTATTGTCCGTCCCATCAAGCTCTATCATAAGTCTATCGATATTTGTCTGATCAACCGATTCAAGACCTATAAGAGCAGGAGCTATCTCCTCATTAACATTTTTTACGGCTTTTAAAACACCCTTTCCAAGATAACGCTTGGGATCTTTATCCCTAAGTTCAATAGCTTCTCTCTCACCAGTAGAAGCACCACTAGGAACGGCAGCCCTTCCAATAATACCGGACTCAAGAGCAACCTCTACTTCCACCGTAGGATTCCCCCTTGAATCAAGAATTTCTATTGCTTTTACATCAACTATTCTGGACATCAACTCCTCCGCTCAAAAGATTTTCTTCTATTAAAAAGAGTAAATTTTCACCTGCATAAATTTTAAAAATCCTTTTATCACCATCAAAACTACAAATAACACGAATTACTGAAAATGGAAACAGATCAAAACTTTCTGACAAAACCTCCGGCCATTCGATAACCTTTATAACACTGCCATCATACAGATAATCCTCAATACCGATTGATACAACATCATCCTGTGAAGACAACCGATATAGATCAATATGAACTACGTCCCCATACTCCTGAACAATAGTAAAAGAAGGACTCGAAACCTCTTCTCCGTTAATTCCACGTGCCGAAACTATACCTCTTGTCATACAGGTTTTTCCACAACCAAGCTCCCCTTCAAGTAAAACGACAGAACCGGATGGAGCAACTTTCCCTATAGCCTTTCCTATAATCTCCGTATCTTTTGGAGAATAGGAAACTACTATTAAATCTTTCATTTTGAAACCCTCTCCCCAACAAGAGATACGGATGAAAAACCACCTTTTCTTAAACCGTCGATAACAGTGAAAACGTACATATATGGAGCTTCTTTATCAGCACGGATGTATATCCTATCTCCCTTGTTAAGAAGAGGCAGAACAGATTTTATATCGTTATAAGTTTTCCCCTTAAAAAATATCTTTCCCCATTTATCTATCAATATTTTATTCACCGTTTTTACTTTTTCATAAGAGACAGAAGCTCCTCCTTTAGGAACTTTTATTCTAACCTCCCCTCCGGACATAAACTCGGTAGTTACAGCAAGAAAAATAACAAGCATCAGGGTAAGATCAAGTATAGGAGAAAGAATTATTTGTGCTATCGGTTTCCTTTTCGAAGTTCTGAGATTCAATTTTTTCTCCTTGTTAATTCTCTGTTTGCTTTTCTCCAAGATTTAACCGCTTCTTTACACTCATTTACAGAAGGAACAAGGGCTATCCTGAAGAAACCTTCACCTCCGGCTCCGAAAAACTCACCCGGAGAAACGACTATCCCATATTTTAGCAGATGAAGAGCATAATCTTTGGATGAAATAAATTCCGGAGTCTTAACCCAGAAATAGAAAGATGCCTTTACATCAAGGAATTCAATTCCCTCTTCCTTAAAGAAGTTTTCAAATATCTCTTTTTTTTCTCTGAAAATTCTCCTTCTTTCAAAAACATGATTTTCGTCTTTCCATGCTTCTCTTGCTCCAATCTGAACAAAATCAGGAGAACCAACACCGAAAGAGGAACGAAAACGAAGATACTGCCTAATCAACTTCTGATCTCCAGCGATAAATCCACTCCTATATCCGGTCATACCACTTCTTTTGGATAAAGAGTGAAAAGCAA
>JALSLT010000033.1 GCA_026988135.1 Desulfurobacterium sp. | reverse complement strand
GTCATTGATATTATAGCCTACCGAGTAAGTTGAAACAGTAATAACGGAAGGTTTTATAACAATAGTTTCATCAGGAATCGGAGTTTCGTCAACCATGAATCTTGCGTCTGTGTAGAATGTTTCGTCTGCCGCTTTTGAGAAAAATATGTCTGCTCCTTCTTCAGGAGTTTTATTGGTTACCGGAGCTATATATATGTGTTTAATCTTTCGAGCTCCGGAATAGATTTGAACGGTGCCGCAGCCTGATAATAGGATAATAACACTTAACGCCAGAAAGAGAGCTTTTTCTCTCAACTTATTTAACAACAACATTTATAAGCCTTCCTTTTACATAGATGAATTTTTTAATTTCTTTACCTTCGATATATTTATTAACTTTCTCAAGGTTAAGGACTTCTTTTTTTAAAGTTTTTTCATCTATATCTGCAGAGACGGTTATTTTTCCTCTCACCTTTCCGTTTATCTGAACAGGAAGCTCGATTTCCTCTTTTACAAGTGCTTTTTCATCAACTGTAGGCCAATTATAGGTGGAAATTATATCGGTGTGTCCCGTTAATTTCCACAACTCTTCCGATAGGTGTGGAGTAACCGGAGATAACATAACGATCAGATTTTCTATTGCTTCTTTTAGAGCTTCTTCGTCTCCTTCGGTTTCCGGTTTGAATTTGGAAAGAGTATTAAAAAGCTCCATAATGGAGGCGATTGCCGTGTTGAATTTAAATCGCTCGTTGAATTCAGCGGTAACCTTTTTGAGAGTTTTATGGTTTTTTCTTCTTAATTCCTTTCCTGTTTTTGATAGGTTGGAAAGGCCGGTTTCTTTTGAAAAAAGCTTTTTTTTGTCCGTAACGAAGAAGAAGACTCTTTTAAGAAAGCGAAAAGCGCCTTCTATATCTTCCATTTTCCATTCAAATTCCGTTTCCGGAGGTGCGGCAAAAAGGATATACAGTCTCGTGGCGTCTGCACCGTAGGTGTTTAACATATCTTCCGGACTTACTGTGTTCATTTTTGATTTGCTCATTTTTGAAAGTTCACCATGGTTTTTCACAAGCTCTTCCAGTTTCCCTTCCTGGTTTTTTAGATGCCTGGAAATCTCTTTATTGGAAATTACAAGAAGGAAATTATCTCCTGTTCCTATACGATTTTCCGATAGGAACTCTTTTACCGTTTTTCCTGTTTCTACAGTTTCTCCGCCGAGAGTTTTTATCAATTTTGTCAACTTGTCTTCTTCTTCGATTTTCAAAACGTTAAGGGCGGTTTTTACTTTTATCCATTTTTTGCAAACCATTCCCTGGGTGAGGAGGTTTTGAAACGGCTCACCTGCTTTGAAAAATTTGTATTGGCGGTGCGATTCTTTCGCTTTAATTAGGTTTAAGTCCCTCATTACTTTTGTGAAAAATCGTGAGTAGAGAAGGTGCAAAACAGCGTGTTCTATTCCGCCTATGTACTGGTCAACAACCATCCAGTAGGCTGCTTCTTCAGGTTTGAACGGTAGTGTTTCACATTTTGGTGAACAGTATCTTAAAAAATACCAAGAAGAGTCAAAAAAGGTGTCCATCGTGTCCGTTTCCCTTTTGGCAGGTGTTCCGCATTTAGGGCAGTTTGTGTGGGCAAATGATTTTGTTTTGGCAAGGGGATTTCCTTCTCCGGTAAATGAAACATTTTCAGGTAGTTTTACAGGCAGCAAGTTGTCCGGAACGGGAACTGTGCCGCATTTTTCACAATAAACTACAGGTATGGGTGTTCCCCAGTATCTTTGCCTTGAAATGTTCCAGTCTCTAAGACGGTACTGAATCGCTTTTTCTCCGAGTTTTTTCTCTTCGAGATTTTCGGTTATTTTTCTTTTTGCTTCCTGACTTGTAATTCCCGAATATTTGCCGGAATTTACGGTTATTCCCGGCTGTTCATATGCTTCCTCTAAGCTTTCAGGTTTTAATTTTTCATCTTTGGGCGAGATGACCACTTTTATCGGGAGGTTGTACTTTCTTGCGAATTCGAAGTCTCTTTGGTCATGGGCGGGAACAGACATTACAGCTCCTGTTCCGTAGTCCATAAGGACAAAGTTTGCTATATAAACAGGTATCTCTTCTTTTGTAAGGGGGTGTACTACAAAAGAACCTGTAAATACTCCTTCTTTCTCAATTTCTCCGGTAGTTCTTTTTCTCTTTTCGATTTTTTTCATTTTTTCTACGAAGGCTTTGACTTTTTCTGCCTGTTTTGTTGTTGTTAATTTTGTGACGAGCGGATGTTCGGGAGCAAGAACCAGGTAGGTTACTCCGAAAAGAGTATCGGGTCTTGTTGTAAATACTTCTATATAGTTTATATTCCCTTGTTTTTCTTTTAACGGGAATTTTACTTTTGCTCCGATACTTTTGCCTATCCAGTTTTTCTGCATTTCTATTACGGATTCCGGCCAGTATCCTTTAAGTAGCTCGAGATCTTTTAGTAATTCTTCGGCATAATCAGTGATTTTCAAATACCAACTGTTTATTTCTTTCTGCTCTACGGTTGTTCCGCAACGCCAACATCCTCCTTCATCGTCAACCTGTTCATTTGCCAAAACCGTTTGGCAATTAGGGCACCAATTAACTGTTGTTTTTGCTCGATAAGCTATCCCTTTTTCAAGCATTTTTAAAAACATCCACTGATTCCAGTGGTAGTAATCAGGAAGACAGGTTGTTACTTCTCTATTCCAGTTGTAAGAAAAGCCGAGTTTTTTAAGTTCGTTTTTCATATATTCGATGTTGTTTAGTGTCCACTCTTTCGGAGGAATATTCCTGTTTATAGCTGCGTTTTCGGCAGGAAGCCCGAATGCGTCCCAACCCATCGGATGGATAACATTGAACCCGCTCATTCTTTTAAATCGCGCTACTACATCCCCTATTGTGTAGTTTCTTACGTGCCCCATATGGATTTTTCCTGACGGATACGGGAACATTTCCAACACATAGTATTTTTCTTTTCTTTCATCTGCTTCGGATTGGAATGTTTTGCTTTCGTTCCATCTATTTTGCCATTTTTTCTCTATCTCTTTAAAATTGTACATTGTAAACTTCCTCCAAACGATTTCATTATGTTATGCAGCAAAAATGATAGCATAGGGAAGGAATTTAAATAAGTTATAATACCTGTAGTTTAACCTGCTTAAAAGGAGATAGGGGTAGAATGTCTGTTAAAATTCTTGAAGGGGATAATCTTGAGGCTCTGATAGAGAAAGCAAAGGCAATTTACGGGGGAGAGATAGAGATTCTTTACTATCAGGCTGAAACTAAGTCCGGAATTTTACCTTTTA
>JALSLT010000032.1 GCA_026988135.1 Desulfurobacterium sp. | reverse complement strand
GCCGGTAATGGCTTTAAAGCACCCACAGTAGAAGAGATGTACGCTTACTATCCACCGATGCCGATGTTCGGCTTACCGGCCACATACGGAAATCCTGGCCTTAAACCTGAAAAAAGTAAAGGTTTTTCAGCAGGAATATTAAAGGCTTTTGACGATAAAAATCTTTTTGAGATAAACTATTTTTACAACAAAATAGATAACCAGATAGTGTGGACCTCCGACCCATCCCTCGGCTATAACACATACAAAAACCTTAACCATTCAGAAACAAAAGGGATTGAAACATCCGTTAATCTATCATTAAACGATAAAAGTGAAATTAAAACCTCATACACCTACACAAACGGAAAATGGAGCGACGGAACAAACACTTACAAAATCCCGAGAGTTCCTGAAACGATGATAAAAACAGCTTTAAATGTTTATCCTGTTCAAAAAATCTCCTTTAAACTTGAAAGTATCTACTATTCCAAAAGATTTAACGACCAGTATAATACTCAAACTCTTCCAGCATTCACCGTTTTCAACACATTTATCTCATACAAAGCCACAAAAAGAACAACACTTTTCTTTAAAGTTTTAAACATAACAGACAAAAAATACCAGTTATCATACGATTATAATCAACCGGGAAGAACCTATTTTATAGGAATAAAGTCAACCTTTTAAGGGAGAAAAAATGGAACTTGAAAAATTTTTTAAAACTGCAGAAGAAGCAATAGAAAATGGAAATATAGAGCTTTTAAATCCGTTTGATACAGAAAGAACCGTTCTACGAGAGCCTGTTAAAAAGCTTTTTATTCGCTCGGCTATCCTTGTTTCAGGCGACAGAATAAAACATCTGAAAAAAATTCTTGAAAGGGATGTTGATATAGTTATCTTTAATCTTGAAGACGGCGTGGCGGACAAAAACAAACCCATCGCACGGAAAATCCTGAAAATATTTTTATCAAATATAAGCACAGAAAATAAACAGATAGTTGTCAGGATAAACCCTGTTGATTCACCATTTTTCTTTGATGATATATATGAGATACTGCCTGCTATGCCTCACGTGGTAAGACTAAGCAAGGTTGAAACAGCAGAAGATGTTATTGCCCTTGACAGAATAATCACCTCTTTTGAAAAGAGAAACAACATTAAAGAAAACACAACTAAAATCCACCTATCAATAGAAACCGGAAAAGCCGTTCAAAACCTTCCCAATATCCTCTCCTCATCAAAAAGGGTTGAAACAGCCTATCTTGGAATCCTTGACCTTTTCAGCGACCTGAATCTTCCCCAGTCATTAATCAAAACTTCCCCTACAGCAAAGTTTTTAAAAGCCCATTTTGTAACCACCTGCCGAAGTTACAACATTCATCCGGTAGCTCCAGCATATCAGGAGTATAAAGACATTGAAGGATTTGAAAAAGAGTGTATAGAAGATAAACTCATTGGCTTCAACGGGAAATCCTGCATCTCCATAAAACAAACAGAAATTGCCAACCGTATCTTTTCTCCTTCGGAAGAAGAGATAGAAAAAGCTAAAAAAATCGTTAAACTTTACAAAAAAGCAAAAAATGAAGGAAAAGGTGGCATAACCTTTGAAGAGCTCTTTATAGACCAGCCGATATACAAAGATGCACTTAACACTCTTAAACTTTTAAAGGAATAGAAATGAAAAACAATCTAAAGGAAAAATTTGAAATTCAGCTAAAAAACTTTTACTCCAACACAAATCCTAACCTAATTAAAATCCTTTCAACCAGTATATTTAATGATTCACCTCCAATGGAACAATTTCTTGCGGAACTATTTGGGAAACATACGGAATTCGAAAACACTCTCAAAAGTATTCTTATCAAAATAATAAAAGAAGAGTTAAATTTACCAATCAATGAAACCCGAATTAAAAATATAGAAATTCTTCTTGATACGACTGGGAGAATTATTAAAATTTCCGATAAAATAAAAACCGGCAAAATAAAAAGTCTTGAAAGCAAACTCCTAACAATGCAAAAAAAAGAACATCTAAAAGAAATAGAAATTACTGTTAAGCTCTTTGAAAAATTTACAAAATCCTCTTTTTCCTTGCTAAAATATTACAAAGAAATTCCTGTAAAATGCACAGGAATTCTCAAAAAAAGCGTTTCAGAACATCTCATTTTTGAAGTTCCTAACTGTAAATATTTTATTTTCAAAGAAAATGAAGAATTAGCAATAATTAACAAAAAATTCCCTCAACCTGTTAAAGGACGAATAGAACATTTCAATATTAAGAAAGAGATTGTCTCAATCCAAACCCTTGGTTTCACAGAAATATTCCAAGATAAAAGACAATATTTAAGAGTTGAACCTTCTAAAAAAATTGAAGTCGTTATAAAAACAGCAAATGGGTTTATCAAAGGAAAATTAAAAGATATATCAATCGGTGGGATAGGAATAATTACTGAAAATCCCAAAAAACTTAGAATAGGGGAAACTGTTGTTATAAACTTCTTCCTTCAGGAAAAAGAATTTAAAATAGGCTTCTTCGTAAGGCATTTAAGAAAGCTCAACTCCCACACAAAAATAGGATTAGAGTTTATCAATGAAGCTCTCTACGAAGAAGAAATTGCCCAATACACAATAAAAAGAGAAACGGAAATTTTAAATGAAATCAGACTATAAAAAGACCCTTTTTATTTATTTTATCAGCTTAAGCCTAATGCTAATCGGAAATTTCAGCAAATATAGTTACATCGTAAACTTCCTATCTCTTACAATCATACCCATACTGATATCTGAAAAACTTTTCAATAGACAGCTAAACCTAAACTTCAAATGCAAAAAAATAAAACTCACATTAACAGTTATTTTCATAACTGTTATAGCATATATTTCAGCATATCTATTCATTAAAGGAACAAATTTTAAGTTCCCGGAAAATATTATTAAAATTATCATCTTTCAACTATTTTATATAGCAATTCCAGAAGAAATATTTTTTAGAGGAATTCTCCTTGGAAATATAAAAAAAGAAAACAGAAATCCGATAAGCAAAGAAAACCTTTTTACTTCAATCTTATTCAGCATAGCTCATATTTTAATTTATAAAAACCCTATAATGTTAAAAGTTATATTTCCTTCTTTAATCTTCGGCTTTTTGTTTGAAAAAACAAACTCTCTTTGCGCCCCTATTGTAACTCATCTTATATACAACATAATTTACAGCGCTATGTTCCTTTTATAGAAGAAATAAAAAAGCCTGGCACCACCCTACTTTCCCACCCCGTCTCCAGGGCAGTATCATCGGCGCTGGCGGGCTTAACTTCCGTGTTCGGAATGAGAACGGGTGTTTCCCCGCCGCTATGGG
>JALSLT010000031.1 GCA_026988135.1 Desulfurobacterium sp. | reverse complement strand
ATCTTTTTAAATCTTCTTACATCTATATAGGTCATTCTGTAGTCCCCTTTAATTTTTAGCCGTTTCAGTAGCAGGAGAAACTCTGTAAGGGAAAATCCTTCTTCTTTAAGCAGTTTTTCATAGTATTTTTCAGATTCCAAAAGTTTCTTTTTATATCCTAAAATGGTCCAGAATTTCGGCAGTTGTAAGATGTCAGAGTTTTTTTCAGGTATAAAAAAGAGCTCTTCTGTATCTTTTATGTAATATCCGTTAAAATGCTGTTTTAAGAACATTTCTAAACTTTTATTCCACAGAAAACTTAAATAGGCATCAACATAAAAATTTTCTACCCACTTGAGTTTTTTTACCGATGTGTTGAGAATATGTTTGAGAAGTTTTTTTCCTTTCTCTTTATTGTTCTTCAATCTTTGTATGTCATAGTAGTTTATAAACCAATTTCTGTGGTTGATTTTAAGTCCGTTAAGGTTTACTGCAAAACGGTTTCCCTTTAGCTGGCCTAACTTAATCTTTTTTGTCTTTTTTCCTATGAATTTCAGTATGAACCATCTATCTTTCTCAAGGTTTTCTTTTACTATTTCCCCTTTAAAGTTTTCAAAGGTTACAAATTGAGAGGAGATGGAAACCTTATCCTTCATCCCGGCGTAGCTGAATCTGAGTTTTTTTGCGAGCTCTCTTGTGGTAAGGTTTCTTTTTACCAGAAGGTAAAGGAAATGTTTTCCATCATCTACTGTTTCATGCTGAGCAATCTCTTTTACTATAAAATCTTCAGGATAGTTTCGTTTCCAGGCAAATTTTTTCATCTCTGTTTCATTCATTATTTGCATTTAACTTTAACCATATTACCGATTAAGATAACACTTCCCCATCCAATTCCGTCAGCTCTTTTACCGTTTATGTAATAGTTTTTGGAAACTAAAGGTTCAAAGTTTGTAATAAACTTAAACTCAGCACCTATTATCGCGTTGGCTTCAGAATTAAGTTTTTTAACTTCAGTTCGAATATTTTCAAGTACCTTGTCAATAGAATTTCCAAATTGATTTAAGTAGTTGTTTTCGTTTTTAAACTCAGCCCACTGGATATAGTTGAACATTTGCTGTCTCCAATAGATTCCATAATTTTCTTCAATATAGCATCCTTTTATAGGAATAATATCTGATGTAAATACACCTATCCAGTCAGGATTTTTTGAAGGAGATGCTATAAGTTTTGAAGTAGTTAAAACTAAAAATCCCACTATGAATATTAACTTTTTTGCTCTCATATCCTCCTCCTTGAGTATTTGCTTTATTCCTTAAAACATCAAGCCTGCATTTAGAAACAGGATAAAGTTATCCACCGTAGTTTCTGGAACAACAGTTTTTACCTGCGTAAACAAGTTTGCAGAAGTGTAATCAACCGTGTAAGGAATTTTTAACCTTGCGTATTGCAGGGTTAATCCGTAGAAAACACGGCTTTTTCTGTTTTTCTTTTTAGGAGTGTAGTAGAAAAACTGAACGAAAGCTCTATCTGCCGTCATATCATCAATATCAATAGAAGAAACCAAGCTGCCGCCTATAAGGTTAAACGGAAAGCCTAAAAGATTGGGCGGTATCTCATACCTCCACTCTCCGCTTGAACCTATGTATCTTTCATATCCAAAAGCAAGCCTGTTTTCAAAAAGATTAACTCTCGCACAAGCTATAAAGCCTTGAATCTTAAACTCCTGATTGAAATCGTAATCAGGAGATATAATCTGAGTGTCGTTTTCGTAAAAGATTCTTCCCTTCCACTTGAAAGTATCACCGCCTATACCAAGTCCAAGATAAAGCCCGTCAGGATTCCTGCCGAAAACTCTTCTGTAAACATTTATGGACATAGAACCGCCGCCGCCGTATAATCCTCCACCGCCAGCAAAAACCACTCCAACAGGACCAACATCAAAAGCTTCATATCTGAATGCAGCAGCAAAAGAGGAGCTTTTAACAGAAGATAAACTGCTTTTTGCTTTTGAGTATGCAGTTCCCCCCTGCATATACACCCAAGCAGCCCTACTGTCTGGTACTCTTATAATACAAGTAAAAATTAGGGTCAATATCCATAGAAGGAAAATATGCAGCCTCATATTATCCCCTTATTGCATTATTTCTCGTAATAAATAAACGAATTTTTCTATAAAATTTGACATAATTGTAAAAAATTTTGAGAAAATTTGGTTGAACTTTAATTGAACTAAATCGTTGTTTTATCGGCAGATTCTTTAGCACGAAGCATTCCGCATGCTGCTGATATGTCCTGTCCTCTTGAATCTCTTATAAATGTGGCTATTCCTGCATCCCAGAGAACTTTCTGGAAAGCTTCTATCTTTTCTCTGGAAGGTCTTTTAAACGGTGAGCCGGGATATTCATTAAATGGAATAATATTTATCTTCACAGGGATTCCTTTAACAAGTTTAATTAATCTTTTTGCATCTTCTATTGAATCGTTTATTCCTTCCATTATAAGGTATTCAACCATTATTCTTCTTACGTTGTTTGCTGGATATTTTCTTAGCTCTTTCATAATTTCATTTATAGGATAACGTTCATTTAACGGTATCAATCTTTTTCTTGTTTTGTCGTCTGTTGCATGAAGGGAAAGGGCAAGTTTTATTTTAGGAAGTTCCTTTGCCATCCTTTTTATACCCGGGATAATTCCGCATGTTGAAACGGTGATTTTCCTTGTTGACAATCCCAGCATTCTATCATCGGTGAGGATTTCTATGCTCTTTTTAAGATTTTCAAAGTTAAGAAGGGGCTCTCCCATTCCCATAAAAACTATATTGGAAATTCTCCTTTCGGTTCCAACATCCCTTTGAACGCTTATATACTGGTCAACAATCTCGGATACTTTCAGGTTTCTTGTAAATCCATCCTTTGCTGTAAGACAGAAAGCACATCCGACCGGACAACCAACTTGAGTTGATATACATATTGTATTCCAGTCTCTTTCAGGGATAAAAACCGATTCTATCCTGTTTCCGTCTTCAAGTTCAAAGAGATACTTAACGGTGCCGTCAGATGATTGTTCCTTCTTTAGAATTTTTAGATTGTATATTTTTGCTTCTTTTTTAAGTTTTTCCCTATCTTCTTTTGATATATCGGTCATCTGGTCAAAATCTGTGGCAAGTTTTTTGTAAAGCCACCTTGCTATCTGGACAGCCCGATATTTTTTAAAACCTTTAGAAAGTGCAAATTTTTCAAGCTCTGGAAATGTAAGGGATTTAAGGTCGGTCACCTTTGTTCTCCCTGTAAGTTTTGTGGAGCTTATAGGTTTTGTATATTCCCCAGGATGTGGCAGTAATGAACAAAACAGCGACGATAATAA
>JALSLT010000030.1 GCA_026988135.1 Desulfurobacterium sp. | reverse complement strand
GTTATCGAGTCTTCTAAGTTGCCGAATCCTAAACGGACTTTGATTTTAGTTGATAAACTTAAAACTAATCTTAATGATGAATTTCCACAATTTTTATTGGATGAAGAATTTTCGGTTGATTTTATTCATCTTCTTTCTTACTCTCAATTTTTAGGAGATTTTTTTGTAAAAAACCCTAATCAGATAGAAATTCTAAGAGATATTTATAAAAAATCTTTTTTTAAAAAAGATTTTGAAATCGTTTTTCCTGAGAATATTGATGAAAACCGCTTCAAAAAACTCATAAGATTTTATCACCGACTTCAAATGGGAAGAGTCGTTTTAAGGGATATTAGAAATCTTGATACTCTTTTGCATTTGACACGAGATGTAACTATAATTCACGATTCTGTGCTTAAATTAACTTTACAGTTTGCCAATATGGTTATGGAGAAGCGTTACGGGATACCTGAAAACAGTGGTTTTTGCATAGTAGATATGGGGAAGGCGGCCGGGTGTGAACTTAACTACTCTTCTGATCTTGACCTTATTTACGTTTATTATTCAAGGTATGGAAGAACTTCGGGAGGGACTTACGGTTCCCTTGATAATCATGATTATTTTTCCCTTCTTTCGGAATATATAACCCGTTTAATTGGTGAAAATACAAAAGATGGTAGATGTTTTGAGGTTGATTTGAGATTGAGGCCTAACGGTACAATGGGTCCGGTGTGTAACGACATAGAGGCGTTGGAGGAGTACTATACTGCTATTGCAAGACCTTGGGAGCGATTTGCCCTTTTGAAATCAAGGCCTTCTGTCGGTGACCTTAAAGTTACCGGAATGGAGTTTGTGAAGCTTATTACGCCGTTTGTTTACAGAAAATATATAGATTTCACTTTAATAGAAGAAGTTTTAAGATTGAAAGAATTAATAAAAGCAAAAGTGTCAAAAAAGTTTAATAAAATTGATGTGAAATTGGGACATGGTGGTATAAGAGAGATAGAATTTATTGTTCAAGCTTTTCAAATTATTTATGGTGGCAAAAACTCCCAGATAAGGTCAAAAAATACATTGATAGCTCTTGAAAAATTAAGGTACTGGGGATTTCTTACGGAGAAAGAATATTTGACTTTAAAAGACAGTTACAAGTTTTTAAGAAGAACGGAACATATGCTCCAGATAACCAATTTTCGTCAAACGCAAACTTTTCATCCTGAAAGTGAGGAATCTAACGAATTGGCTTTAAAACTTGGATTTGAAAGTCGAGAGGTTTTTCTTTCTGTACTTAAAGAGAAGACGGATGCAGTTAATTATCTTTTTGAAAGATTTTTCCCGACAGAAAAGAAAAAGACCCTTTCTTCACTTACTGTTGACGATTTAAAAAAACGGGAGTTTTTTGAGCCTGAAGAGATAAAGAAATTTATCGATTATCTTTTTAACGGAAAGCTTCTTTCTTCTGAGGCCCAAAATCGACTTGATCTTATGGGAGAAACCTTTATAGACTTGATATTTGAGATGCCCGATTCCCGGGAATGCATGAAGAATCTTGTTGCTTTTCTTGAAAAAAAGGAGGGAAATCTTTATTTCCTTTCCTATCTGAAAGAGATGAATACTTTGAAAGTGATTCTTATGCTTCTTTCTACAAAGCAATTCTTTATGAAGAAGTTTCTTAAGTTTCCTGAAGTTCTTGAATATATGTTTGATCCCGAAGGTATAGAAAAAGAAAGAAGTGTTGAGGAGATAAAAAGTACTTTCGATAAATTAAATAATGAGTTTTTCGCCAAAGAGCTTGAGGAGATACGGGTTGTTTTAAGATACCTCCTTAATAGAAGTGATGTCAAAACATTTAATGAAGAGTTTACGAATGTTGCCGATGTTGTTATTGGCAGAGTTTGCGAAAGGTTTGATTCCGGCTTTGCGATTGCGTCTTTGGGGAAACACGGAAGTAGGGAGATGAATATAGGTTCGGATATAGATATTCTCTTTATCTTTAAAGATGAAAAAAAGAAAGAGGATGGATTCATTGTATTGCAACGATTTATAAAGGAGCTTAAAAAGTTTGGTTATGAAATTGATACAAGGCTTCGTCCGTTCGGGGAAAAAGGTGAACTTGGTTTTACAATCAATTATATGAAAAAGTATTTTGCTGAAACGGCAAGGACTTGGGAGCGGCTTGCCTATACCCGTTTTAGAGTGATTGAAGGTGATAAAACTTTTAGAAAAGAGATAGAAAAAGTAGTCGAGTCTTTTCTGTTTTCCAGTTTTGTAAATGATATTTTGGAAGATATTTTTGGAATGAGGGAGAGGCTTAGAAAAGAGTTGGCGAGAAAATCTTTTCTTAAATACGGGTCGGGAGGTATTGTCGATTCAGAATTTATCGCTTACACTTATCAACTCTCTAAAGGATTTAAAATGGCTAATGTTTATGATGTGCTTTCGAAGTTAAGCAAGGAAAAACCGGAATTTAAGGATGTTCTTCCGACTTTTATTGGGCTTCGAATGGCTGAAACCGAAAGGAGATTGTACGGAAAATTTATTAAGTATAACGGAAAGATAGAAGATTTGATGAGAAAAAATAGAGAAATTTATACGGAGTTTTTTGAATGGATAAAAGCCTCTCTAAATATGTTGAAAGGGTAGCCGGTTATATAAGTCAGGTTTTTCCCTCGCTACAGTTTAGGGGAAGTAATGACGTTAAGGTTATAGAGAGATGGTATCATCTCGGAATTCCGGATAAGAGTGTGATGAGCTATGTAACCGAGATGGAGGAATCTGCCCCGAAAAGTTTGAAAGAGTTACAGAAGGAAATTATAAATAGGTTTAAGATAGAGAAGAGGAAAGAGAAAAAGAATGCGGATATGCTTTTAAGAAGCTATGTTTCTCCCCAGGAGAGATTGAGGTATCTCTACACTTCTCTTCAGGCGATTTTATTATCTCTTCCTGTGGATAATGTGATTATTCTTGAAAAGCTCAGGGAGATGGAGGATTTCGATAACGATTTAATAGAAAAGGAGCTTGAAAGCTTTGAGGAAGTTTTTTATAAATTTCTCTATTCGAATTCTCAGGAAAGGAATGAGATTTTTAAAAAAGCTACTGACAGAATAGCATCTTATCGCTTCTATTGGGATGAAAAAGTTTGTAAAATGACCTTAAAAGCTTTGATAAAAAAACTGTTAAAGGAAAAGTATGAAGTTCCGGATTTCACAATCGTTGCCGGCAGTTGACTATCCGGCCGGAAGAAAAGATGTTGTAGAGAGAAGATTGGAGACCCTTGAGTTCTACAAAATTTCTATCGGAGATTTTGTTTCGAAGGGTCACAGAGGCATCGTTTTTTCTGGTTTTATCAATCCTCCAGATTATTTTTCCAGTCCTGTTAAGGTTGCAATAAAATTTGCAAGAAGTGATGTTCCCAAAGAAAATTTTATTTTGAAAGAAGCGGAAATCCTGGAATATCTAT
>JALSLT010000029.1 GCA_026988135.1 Desulfurobacterium sp. | reverse complement strand
ATAAAAAGAATTACATCTTTGTTATTCTCCAACTCCCTAACAACTGCTTTCAACCTCTCTTCAAACTGACCTCTGTATTTAGTGCCGGCAATAAGAGATGCCATATCTAGAGATACTATTCTTTTTTCTTTAAGTTTATCGGGAACGGAACCTTCCGCTATTCTTATCGCAAGCCCTTCAACAATAGCCGTTTTCCCGACTCCCGGTTCTCCTATCAGAACCGGATTGTTTTTTCTTCTTCTTGCAAGAATATGAACAACCCTTTCTATCTCTTTTCCCCTACCGATTACAGGGTCAAGACCGTCTTCTTCTGCAACTTTGGTAAGCTCCCTACCGTACTTATCCAGATTCGGTGTCGAGCTTTTACGAGAAGCTTTTGTTCTTCCAAGTATCCCTTTAAGAAGCTGGGTTATATCCCTTCTCAAAGTATAATGATCAAGTCCGTAGCTTCTCAATATCCTACCTGCAAGTCCCAGCCTCTCCTTTGCAAGCCCTATAAAAATATGCTCGGGACCAACGTGAGCATGACCTAAAATTTTGGCTTCCTCAACGGCCTGTTCGAGAGCTCGTCTCGCCTCAGTAGTAAAAGCGATAGTATTAACATCTATCTCGTCAGATGACGGCTGAATCTGGTGAATAACCATTTCCTGAATTCTAATCTTGGAAATATTGTATTTACTAATTATCTGATTTACGACATCATCATCTTTCAAAAGTACAAGCAGAAGATGTTCCGTACCCAAATAAGGCGTCCTCAGGATTACCGCCTCTTCTTTCGCTTTTATAACAATCTGCCTTGCCTTTTTGGTAAACTTTTCGAACATATACACACCTCTCAAGAAATAATTGATACATCATCAAAGATTGACAACACCGTCCTTTATAAAGTATACCCTATCAGCAAACTTTTCCAGATCCCTGTTATGTGTAGCGATAAAGAAGGTTGTTTTTGTCTCTCTATTAAGCTTAAGCATTAGAGATACAATAGATTCAGAAGTTCCAGAATCAAGATTACCAGTAGGCTCATCGGCAAGAATAAGTTCAGGAGAATTAACAAGTGCCCTGGCAATTGCAGTTCGCTGCTGCTCACCGCCTGAAATCTCAAACGGTTTGTGCAGCAATCTATGTCCAAGACCAACTTTTTTCAACATATCAATCGCTCCCTCTCTAGCAATCTCCGCAGAGGCTCCCGAAAGGAGAAGAGAAACCATAACATTTTCAACGAGATTCAAATCCATAATCAAATAGTGAAACTGAAAAACAAACCCGAGCTTCCTGTTCCTAAATTCGGCAAGCCTATCGGAAGATAAAGAAAAAAGGTTTTTACCTTTATAAATCACAGTCCCCTTAGTAGGAGTATCAAGAGTACCGAGAACATGCAAAAGAGTACTCTTACCTGAACCCGAAGCACCCATAATAAGAGAAAATTCACCTTTTTCAAGAACAAGGTTAACTCCTTTCAAAGCTTCAACCCTGTCTTCACCTATATCATACAGTTTCCAAAGATTTTCAACTTCAACAAGAACCATAAGACTCTCCATTCTCTTTCATTTTCCACTCGATTTTTCTAAATTTAATAATATCATCTCTTAGAAAAAGGAAATATAGAAAATGGATTTCGAACAGCTACTAAAAAAATCGGAAGAGATACTGCAATGTATAGAGGACGGTTATTTTGTGGGAGGTTGCGTAAGAGATACGCTAATAGGAAAAAAAGAAATAAAGGACATAGATATTATAGTCCCTAACCTTTCCGAAAAGCGGATAGAGTGTCTCCGGAAAAAATCAAAAAAAAGTGGATTCCTTTACAAAAAGAAAAAACCGGTATTTACAATCAAAAAAAACAGACTAAAAATTGATATGACTCCGGTTCAAGGAACAATAGAAGAAGATTTAAAAAAGAGAGATTTCACAATAAACGCCGTAGCCATAGTTATCAAATCGCTAAAAGACAAACAACCCATAATTATAGACCCGCTAAACGGCATTGAAGATATAAGAAATAGGATATTAAAACCGATAAATGAAAACAGCATAAAAGAAGACCCTATCCGCATTCTAAGAGGCATACGACTGAAAAGCGAAAATTCCCTTAATTATCATCCGCTATTTCTGAATTTCACCGAAAAATACGGAAAAACCATAAAAAAAGAACCGATGGAACGAATAAGAGAAGAACTTATAAAAATTCTGAATTTAAAAAATCCTTACATTCCGTTTTTTGAAATGAGAAAATTGAAAATACTATACGAAATATTTCCACACTTAAAAAAACAGGAAGAAATTCCTCCATCAGGAGTTCATGAATACACTCTCATCATTCATTCCCTTAAAACCGTTGAAAACATAATCAAAACACTGAATAAACCTAACAAAAGGATTGAATGCATTGTAAAAGAGATTAAAAAGAAAAACTACTTCGAAAACTTTACCGGAAGAGAACTTCTAATTCTTACAGCCCTTCTGCATGATATTGGCAAACCTGAAACAGCAAAAGAGAAAGATGGCAAGTTAAGTTTCTTTAACCATGATAACATCGGGGAAAGAATAGTCAAGAAAATACTCCCGAATCTTGGTTTTGGAAAAAAAATAACAGAAGATTCGGCAAAAATCATAAGGTTACATCTCAGACCTATTTTCCTATATCAGCTTCGCAGAGAAAGGAATCTCTCTGGAAAGGCAATTGGGAAATTTATCCTTGACAGCGATAATATTTTTCCTTTTGTTATAGTACACAGTATAGCAGACCTTACAGCAACTTCGGACCATATGGAAAAAACAGTTGGGAAATTTACCGAATTTATAGCCGAAGAGCTTCTTCCTGTGTATAAAAAGTTTCTAAATCTAAAACCTCTTCTTACAGGAAAAGATATAATTGAGATTAAAGGAACAAAACCGGGAAAAGACGTTGGCAAAATAAAAAGAAAATTGACCGAAAAACAACTATCGGGAACTGTCAAAACAGTTGAAGATGCCGTCAAATTCGTAAAAGGATATAGCATATGAAAATAGCTGTTAACGCCGACTATATAGTTGATTTTGATATGAACTGTTTGAAAAACGGATGGATACTATATGATGAAAAAAACGTTCAGTTTTTAAATCAAATACCCGAAGGAAACAACATTCGGAAAATATACCTAAAAAACCGTCTCATTATTCCTCCGCTTGTTAATGCTCATACACATCTGGAATTAACACTTACCAAATTTAACCCTGAAAGAGTCGAAAGCTTCGAAAATTGGCTTTTATGGATAATTTCAAACAGACAAAAGCTTGATATAGAAGAAATAAAAAAAGGTTTGAAAACGGGAATCAACCTAAGCAAAAAGTGGGGAACGGGATTCATCGGGGATATCTCATCTTACGGTATCTCTTCGGAAAACTTTATCGAAAGAGGCACGATTTTTCACGAAATTATTGGAAATAAATTTCCCAAAAACATTAAATTTCCCATATCCATACACGCAATCTATTCCACTTCTGCTGAAACCATAAGAGAAGGTGCCTCTTTATCAAGAGACAAAGGATTACCGTTCCAAATGCACATAGGCGAATCGTTTCAAGAACAACTATTTGCTCAAGGAAAAGAAAACTGTTTCGAAAAACGAATATACCCTACTATCGGAAGAGAAAGATTTGAACATCTCACCACGGAAAATGTTGTCAAATACCTTGAAAAATGTGACGCCATCTCTGAAGAACTAATAGCCGTACATTGCACAAACTTATCAAAAAAAGAGCTTGAAAAACTAATGGAAAAGAAAGCCGGAATTGTTATCTGCCCAAAAAGTAATATCTTCCTAAAAACAGGACTCCCCGATATTGAATTCCTCTCATCTTATGAAAAAGTTGGAATCGGAACCGATGGATTAAGCTCAAACTGCTCATTATCCGTACTTTCCGAAATTAAAACCATCTACTTTATGACAGAAGGGAAAATACCACTTAAAAAACTACTGTATATGGCAACCACCGGTGGAGCTAAAGCATTAAAATTAGAAAAAAAATACAGGAAAAGCGGGATATTTACATCCATTTCCTCTACCTTTAAAGTATCCGATCCGTTCAAATTATTATTAATGGATGATATATCAATAGATTTATTTGACTTAAACAACCTAAAATGTTAAATTTCCTGAAACGGAAAGGAATAACTGATAATCATTAGCGATGACACAGACACCGGAGGAAGAATATGCTAAAAAAGCTCTATGACCTTTTCAGTTCCGTCAAATTGGCAATTTTCATTCTAATATCACTAGCAGTAACGTCAATAGTCGGAACGATTATTGAACAACAACAAAATCCCGACAAATACCTCCGGGAATATGGCGAAGTAACTTACAAAATTTTTAAATTTTTAGGCTTTACAGATGTTTATCACTCCTGGTGGTATATCCTTCTACTCGTTCTTCTCGGATTGAACCTCATAATATGCTCGATAGAAAGACTCCCTTATATTTGGAAAATAGCAAAATATCCAA
>JALSLT010000028.1 GCA_026988135.1 Desulfurobacterium sp. | reverse complement strand
CAAAGAAGAAACTTACGGAAGGAGCAGAAAACTCCTTTAAACTTGTTCACAAAATAACCTTATCGGTTCCAGGAAAGAAAGAAGTTTCCAAAAAACTTAGTGCAGCATTAAAAAAACTTGGATATAAAACCGAAATAATAGAAGAAGACAATAAGAAACTTGACTATGTTTTTGCTGATAAAAACGTAATAGCCAGATTCGGGGTTTATATAGTCCATACGGGTATTATTATTGTTCTAATAGGCGGCCTCTTAACCGCTCTTTTCGGGTACAGAGGATATATGAACCTGGCGGAAGGAGGGAAAAGCAACACTGTAACCCTTTTCGGTGACGGTAAAGTAATTGAACTTCCGTTTGAGATTAAATGTAAAAAATTCACAATGGATTTCTATCCCTCGGGAATGCCAAAATCATACATAAGCGACCTTGTAGTCCTCGAAAACAGTAAACCTGTAAAAGAAAAAGTGATAGAAGTAAATACTCCTCTATCCCATAAAGGAATCTATTTCTATCAGGCAAGTTACGGCCGCGGCAGAGTGTTTTTCTTTAGAAAGGACTCTCAAAATGCGACAGAACAACAACTTATAGTGGCTTTCGGTCAGCCATTCTACGTAGGAACAGGAAAAGACAAAGAAAATTACTTCCTCTCTCCTGTTGCCGCTCAAAACGGAATATTATTCGTAAATCTTTTGACGAAAGACGGAAAAACGATAGCTCAAGCTCAAATGACTCCCGGAAACTGGTATAGAATCCCTCAAACTCAACAGTTCGTTGCAATATCCAAAGCTGATAACGAATTTTATACGGGACTTCAGGTCTCTTACGATCCGGGAACATGGGTTGTATGGACGGGAAGCACCATTTTAACATTAGGATTATTTATCGCTTTCTTCATGTCCCATAAAAGAATTTTAGCAAGAGTAAAAATTGTTAAAGACGGAAAGGTTAACATAGTAATAGCGGGTAGAACGAACAAAGCCCCGGAAAGCCTTGAAAAAGATATGGAAAAAGTCTTAGGGGTTCTCAAGTCTTCATACTGCAATACACTTGCCCCTAAGGAGGAAAAAAATGTTTAATTCTGTAGAATTCTTTAACATCGGAATGGTGTTGTTTTTAGCAGCATCTGTTTTTTACACTATCCATGTTTTTTCAAGATCCGAAACGACTGGCAAAATAGCAACGTACACTGCTATTTTAGGTGTAATCGTTCAAGGAGTGGCTTTTGCTTTGAGGGGTATGGAGAAAGCAGAACTTAACATGGTAAGTGATTGGTTTGCTTTCTATAAATACGCTCCATTCACAAATATGTATGAATCTCTTATGCTTTTCGGTTGGACAATAGTAGTAATCTATCTCATTTTTGAAAGAAAGTACAACAACAAGATATTCGGAATGTTTGTAATGCCTCTCGCGGTAATTTCCGAAGCTTCCACACAGATTCTCGGATTTAATCCCGAAGCTCAACCGCTAGTTCCTGCACTTCAAAGCAACTGGTTACTTTTCCACGTTGTTACATCCTTTATCGGTTATGCAGGATTCGCGGTAAGTGCAGGAGTAGCTTATGCTTACTTTTCAAAAAGAGATGATACAAACAGTACAGACTGGATAGTTCTTTTCCTTTCCACCATATTTATCGCGTTTTTTATAACCTACTCAGCATATAGAACAAGTGTATTCCTTTTCTTCCTTATCTCAGCAGTAATAGCCGCCGGTGTGGTTGGATTTCTCTACTGGATGAATAGAAGCGGCTTTGCTAAAAAGCTACCCTCTGTTGAAACACTTGAAGATATAATGTATCAGGCTGCAGCCGTTGGATTTGTGTTTCTAACCCTTGGAATAATCCTTGGTGCCGTATGGGCTAAATATGCATGGGGTGGATACTGGTCGTGGGATCCGAAAGAAACATGGTCCCTTATCACATGGCTTGTCTATTCAGTGTATCTCCATGCAAGATATATTAAAGGACTATCAGGAAAACCACTTGCTCATTTTACAATAATAGGATTTTTAAGTGTTGTTTTCACATATTACGGTGTAAACCTAATTCTTCCGGGACTCCACAGTTACGCTCAATAATGAGGGGGAATTTCTCTCCCTCATTTCACTTGAAATTCAATTTTAAAAACATATATTCCCTTCTGCGAGATAGGACCGTAGCTCAGGGGGAGAGCGCCACCTTGACACGGTGGAGGCCAGGGGTTCAAAACCCCTCGGTCCTACCACTCAATCAACAATCTCTTTATAAAGAGCAGGTAGCATAAATCTTCTCAGTTTCCCTATTCTTGTTCTGGGAAGCTCTCTATCTGTTATTTTAAACTCTCTAACCCGCTTATACGACTGCAAATGTTTTGTTGTCTTTTTAATCTCACTTTTAATAAAATCATAAATATTATCAATCTCTTCTTCTATCAATAATTCAAAATCAGGCTTTACAATAGCCTTTATAACTCCATCCTCATCAAAAACTCCAATTTCAAGGATATATCTACTCTTTAATATTTCATTCTCTATATCTTCCGGATAAACATTTTTACCGTTATCAAGAACAATCACGTCCTTTGCTCTCCCGGTTATGAATAGGAAACCCTCATCATCAACATAACCTAAATCCCCGGTATAAAACCATCCATCTTTTATAACTTTCTCCGTCTCCTCCGGCCTGTTAAAATAACCTTTCATAACATTATCACCTTTCGCAGTTATCTCTCCATCAACTATTTTTACCTCTACACCTTTAATAGGTACCCCGGCAGAACCTATCCTCTTATTTTGAGGAGCATTAGCTGAAATAAGAGGAGAAGTTTCGGTTAAACCGTAACCCTCCAAAATATTAAAACCAATAGACTCAAGCCCTCTTGCAACTTCAACATTTAGCTTTGCCCCACCGGAAATCATATACCTTAATGAAGGACCTATTCTTTCATGAACCTGCTTAAAAATTTTCTTCTGAATAGATTTTGCATTTATTTTTTTAAAAAGTTTCAGGGCTGAGTTTACAATACCTTTTTTAATTGATGGAAGCTTTGAAATTTCAATGAGAATATTATGATAAATAACCTGATACAGCTTTGGAACACCAATCATTATTGTAACTTTCTGCTCTCGTATCGTAGAAAGGATATCTGTAGGAGTTAGTTTTTCTATAAAAACAAGAGAATAACCTTCAGTAAGAGGCAAAATAAGCGTACCGACAAGGGGATAAATATGATGAAAGGGAAGAATAGACACAAATCGATCATCCTTGCTTAAAAATTTCATATCCCTTATCCCTTCTATATTATGATTCAAGTTTTTATATGTAAGCATAACCCCTTTTGGATTACCTGTAGTCCCTGAAGTATAAAGAATCACTGCAACATCATCCGGTAAAGGAAGAAAAATTTTCAACTCTCTATCATCTGGAATAACTGTATTTACATCTATTATCTCCGGCTTATAACCAAGATTTTCAGCAGCAGATTTTGCCTTTTCAAAATTTTGACTGGAGGTTAATATAAACCTTGGCTGAGCATCCCTCAAAATATTAAAAAATTCACTTTCAGACAAAAGATAATCAACCGGAACAGAAATCCCACCTGAAAACATAACTGCAAAGAGAGACGCAATCCACAGTGGAGAATTCTCCATAAAAATAACAACTCTATCCTCATTATTTATATCTTCAAACTCTTTTTGAACACCTGAAATAAGTTTTTTGAACTCAGAAAAAGAGATAGAATTATATTTTCCATTCCTTTTTTCGACAAAAATCTCTTTATCTGCTCTTTTATCAAAATTTTCTATAACACTCTCAAGGAACATCAAAAACCCTCCAGAAAACTAAATAAGATCAATTATATCGGAGATGGATTTTTTCTTATCTTCTATTATGGATATAAGCTCTTTTCCTTCCTTTTTTGAAACATTTTTCTTTTTCGGAACCTTCTCAACTTTAAACTTTAAATATCTATTGATAGTATCTATCTCTACAATATCATCTGTTTTAATCTCTTTTGAAGCTTTAGCTAAAGCTCCGTTCACTTTAACAACACCTTCATCACAAAGTATCTTCCCCTGACTCCTCCTCTTTACCACTCTTGACAGTTTCAGAAACAGATCTATCCTCACGTTCTTTTCTCCTCCTTGAGGGAATACTGAAAATCCGGGCTAACAATGAGATAAAAGCAGCTGTAAGAAACCCAGCTATATAAGACACAACTATGAGCATAAAAAGTTTAGTCGGATATTCACCAAAAAAAGGAATTACAACGGTTACATCCTGAAGATTCATAAGAGCAAACAGGGAAACCGCAAGGACAATCGCAGCAACAAAAATAGAATACAAAATCTGTTTAAAACTCATCATAAACCCCTTTTTTTTAATTCATTCAATCAGTTTTATTACTATCGCATCCGTAGGACAGTTTTCTTCACACAAAAAACATCCTATACATCTATCCGGATTTTCAACAATGGCCTTTCCTATTTCACTCATCTCAAAAACTTCCGCAGGACATATATCCACACATATTTCACAACCCGTACAAAGTTCAATCCTTATAAAAGGAAATTTTCTCAAAATATACCCTCTCTTTGTTTAAACGCCTTTACAGTATTATACATAAGCATCGCTATAGTCATCGGACCCACTCCACCGGGAACAGGAGTAATAGCTGAGACTTTTCCTTTTACTTTATCAAAATCAACATCACCAACTATTTTACTGTTAACTCTGCTGATACCTATATCTACTACTACCGCTCCTTCTTTTATCATATCTTCTTTTATAAGACGAGGAACACCCGTGGCAACACAAAGGATATCAGCTTCTTTCACAAATGATTTTAAATCTTTTGTATAAACATGACAAATAGAAACTGTAGCATCGAGATTAAGCATCATATTTGCAAGGGGTTTACCAACAATGTTGCTATGACCAACCATAACGGCATTTTTTCCTTCAAGCTCTACCCCGTAAGCATCAAAAATTTTTATTACACCGTAAGGAGTACACGGCATCAAACCCTCGTCAAACAATCCTAAAACAGCCTTCCCCATATTCACGGGATGAAATCCATCAACATCTTTTTCAGGGAGAATCAAATTTATAATTCTTTGAGCATCAAAATGCTTCGGTAGAGGAAGTTGAACAAGAATCCCATCAATATCCTCTCTGCAATTTAAATCGTCTATAATTTTTTCGAGCTCATCCTGCGTAATGTCTGTCGGTTTTTTTACACCAAACGAGTTTATACCTATCTCTTCACAAGTTTTCTCCTTGTTTCTTACATAAATTTCACTTGCAGGATCATCTCCTATCAGAACAACCGCCAACCCAGGAGCTCTTCCAACTTTTTTCTTTAAAAACTCCACTTCCTCTTTCAATTCCGATTTTATCTTTTTGGCAAGTGCTTTACCGTCAAGAATAGTTGCCATCTTCACCTCTTATGTAAACCTTTTTTATTTTCTCAAATGATTCCACTTTCCTATTTACCGTATCAACCTCAAAAAGAACTCCGGAAATTTGAATCTCTTTAGGTTTTTCAGGAATTTTGAACCTTACGGGTAGCTGTTTTGTAAACCTTTTCACGCTTTCTTTAACATCCATTCCTATAACAGATTCAACAGCACCGCACATACCTACATCCGTCATATAAAGAGTACCCGCAGAAAGAACTTTTAAATCATCAGTCCGAACATGGGTATGAGTCCCTAACACAGCACCGGCTCTCCCATCAACATGGAAAGAGAAAGCCTGCTTTTCTGATGTAGCTTCAGCATGAAAATCCACCACAATAAAATTATCTTTCATCTCGAAATAAAGTGAATCAAACTTTTCAAACGGATTATCCATACACTCCATAAACACTCTACCCATAAGGCTTAAAACCGTTACGGAAAAATTATTATCCAATTTCAAACTGATAAAACCCTTACCCGGAGTCCCTTCAGGATAATTCATAGGACGAAGGACAGGATATCTATCCAAAAACTCAAAAATATCCTTTTTATCCCAAGTGTGGTTCCCCATCGTAATAACATCCACACCCCATGCAAGAAAGCTTTTAACTATCTTTTCGGTAATACCAAAACCGGCAGCTGCGTTTTCCCCGTTCACAATACATAAATCAATCTTTTTTCGATTCTCCTGAAGCCAAAGATATAATGCTCGCCGTCCGGGCCTTCCGACCACATCTCCGATAAAAGCAATCTTAAATATAGACAAAGTTTTTCTCCGAAAGAAAAATTATAGGCAGATTTTACGATATTCTAACCTTAGGTCAAAGCATAAAATCATGTGCTAAAATAGGCAGAAAGGAAGGAAGGAGTATAAATGGATATTGAAAAGATAATAAAAGCTTACGATAATCCCGATAAACTAATAAACCTGATAAAAGAGATAACTCCTACCGATAGAAAAATAAAAATAATGAACGTGTGCGGTTCCCACGAACACACAATAACATTTAGCGGAATGAGAAGCATCCTCCCTGACAACATAGAACTAATACCAGGGCCGGGTTGTCCCGTATGCGTATGCTCCGAAAGCGACATAATTAACGCCATCAATCTTTCAAAAAGAGAAGATACTATTCTCGTTACTTATGGAGATATGTTAAGAGTCCCAACCGGAATAGGCTCTATCAGAACCGAAGGAAAAAACTATAAAATGGTAAGTGCCCCACATGAAATTACGAAAATTGCCCAGCAGAATCCGGATAAAAACGTTGTTTTTTTCTCTATCGGCTTTGAAACAACTACAGCACCAACAGCGGCTTTCCTTGAAATAGGAGTACCAAAAAACGTAACGGTTCTTACATCGCAAAAATTAACACCTGAAATTATGGACATCCTCGTTGAAGATACGGAAATAGGTATAGATGCATTCATAGCTCCCGGACATGTATCGGCAATAGTCGGTGCTAACGCCTGGAAGAAATTTCCTGAAAAACACAAAATACCAACTGTCGTAGCCGGTTTTGAACCGGAAAATCTACTCCTTGCCATTGCAGTCATAATTCTACAATTAGTTAACAAAAAACCGTCCCTTGAAAATGTATATAGAGGTGTTGTTAAAAACGAAGGAAACAGAAAAGCACTTGAACTAATATACAAATATTTTGAAAAAACTGACGTTAACTGGAGAGGCATAGGCTATATCCCCAATTCCGGACTTGATTTTAAAGAAGAATTTGGCATATTAGATGCCAGAAAAAGGTTTGAACTTCCACAAATTGAAGAGAAAAAAATCCGAGACTGTATCTGTGACAAAATAATCTTAGGCAAAGCATATCCTTCCGAATGTAAACTTTTCGGGAAAGCCTGCACACCTGGAAATCCGAAAGGGCCTTGCATGGTATCAGGTGAAGGAGCTTGTAACATATGGTACAGAGCAAGAAAATCCCAGCAGGGAGTTTAACCCGTGGAAAAAACCATAAAAATACTTATAGTTGACGATGAAATTTTCAATGTTAACCTTATGGGGAAACTTGTTCAAAAAGCTATAAAACGAAGTTTTTCCATATTCGATTTTAAAGTTTATAAAACAACTTCACCAATTAACACCCTTAAAATAATAAAAGAAAACCCTCCGCATCTTTTAATAACAGATATTATGATGCCCGAAATGGATGGTTATAAACTTATAAAAAAAGTAAGAGAACTATACAATATGGAGGAATTAAAAATAATTGTTGTTACGAGCCTCGAAGACCGTGACTCAAGGGTTAAAGCCCTCCTTGCAGGAGCTAACGATTACACGGTTAAACCTGTTGATTCGGTGGAATTCCCGATAAGAATAATGAACAATATAAAATTGATAGAAAGTTATCTTCTTTTAAAGGATAAAACACTTCTGCTTGAAAATGCCGTATCAGAAGCTACAAAAGAGATAAAAGATAGAGAGAAGGAAATCATATTTCGTTTAGCAGCAGCGACAGAATATAAAGACGCTTTCACCGGTAACCATATCCACAGAGTGGCTGAATACTGTAAACTTATTGCGAAAGAGTACGGCTGTAACAGGAAATTCATCGACGATATATATGTTGCTTCCCCTCTTCACGATATAGGAAAAATAGCTATTCCTGAAAACATCCTTGCAAAACCCGGGAAACTAACCCCCGAAGAATTTGAAATAATGAAAAAACATACTATATACGGAGCAAACCTTTTAAAAGATACCAAAGTTTCTCTTTTGAAATTCGCACAAAAAGTAGCTTTATATCATCATGAAAAATGGAACGGAAACGGTTACCCAAAAGGGTTAAAAGAGAAGCAAATTCCCCTTGAAGCACGAATAACGGCTATAGCCGACGTCTTCGATGCCCTCACTTCCATAAGGCCTTACAAAAAAGCGTTTCCATTTGAAAAAGCTATGGAAATAATAAAAGAGGAGGTAGGGAAAAGTTTTGACCCTTCTTTAGCAGAGATTTTTATCAATAATGAAAGTATCGTTTATGAAATTCACCACTCTATGAAGACAGAGGAGAATATTGATGAGCACCATTAAAAACACACGAGAAAAACTGATGGAAACAATAAAAACAAAAGCGTTGGAGCATTTTAAGAAACTTGGGCTCGAGGATGAAGATGCAAAAGAGCTGTTAGAGGAAGGAGCCGATTCAATTCAAAGCAAAATTTTCCTAATAAGTAAAACTTTAAAAGAAGAAAATATAGAAGCACTTATTAAGCTTACCCACGCGATAAAAGGAATACTTCTGAATCTCGGACTTGAAGAAGAAGCTACGGAATTTAGAAAAATAAAACAACTTTACGAAGAAGGAAAATCTTTTAAATTCATAAAAGAACAAACTCAAAAATCGTTAAGAAAACTGATAGGCAAGGATTAAGCCAGGAATGAAAACATACTTCTCTTTAAAAAGCAAACTTCTCCTTATAATATCGGTTTCCCTGCTTGCATTCCTAATAAACTTTTCATTTATAACTTACAAAGGATACCAAGAGTACAAAGCCAACAACAGAAAACACGAATATGCCAAACTCTCTCTTAAAGTTGCGGACTTTATAAACGAAGTAGCTAAAGAAAGAGGGCTATCAACAATATACACCGCTTCAAAAATAAAATACTTCAAAAACGAACTTTTAAAAGAACGCAACATTTTGGATGCAAAACTTATAAAACTTCAGGAAGCTCTCCAAAACTCTTCCTTGCCTATTGCAAAAACTATACAAAAGCATCTTTCTTCAAAATTGAAAAATCTGGAAAAAATTAGAAATAACGTAATCATGAACCCAAAAGACTATAATGAAGTATTCAGCTTTTATTCGAAAGTAATAGAAGAATCTTACATATTTTTCAAAAATCCTCATGAAATTCCAGAAATTTATGACCGGGAAATTTATCCGATAGACCGGATTAAAAATATAGAGGAAAAATTAAGAGCCTATATTGGAATCGGACTTGCAAAAGGAGTAAACGAGGAAATTGAAGATAAAATAAACGAATACTGTAATGAGAAACAGCTGATATTTATATCCCACATATCTCCATCGTTAGATAGCTTATTACATCATGAGATATATTTAACACCTCTGGGACTAAAACTAAAAAAGATAACCAAAAATCTCAAGTCCGGAAAAAAAGCAGAAATTTCCCCGGAAAAATGGTGGAAATTAAAAACGGAACAGATAGAAAATTTAAAAAATATCGAATTTAGGATAATCAAAAAAGCTATAGCAAAAACAGCATCACTTCAGGAAAAGACAAAGAAAAAACTGTTTTTAGCAGGAACTTTTTTTATCTCTTTCCTTTTTACAATTACTTTGCTTTTTTTCTATACATTAAAAGACATCTATAAAAATATAGCCGAAATTAAAACAGTTACTGCCGGTATCATAAAAGGTGATTTTAACAAGAAAATGGATGAAAAAATTCCCGGCGAACTTGGAGAAATAGCAAAAAATGTAAACAGAATAATAGAAACTTTCAAAAAGTTTACTAACAATGAAAAAATATTTATAGCTTCTGTTTCCCATGAACTTAGAACCCCGTTAAACGGAATAATAGGATTTTTAAACCTGCTAACCGAAAGTAAACTACCCGAAGAGCAGCAGGAATACGTAGAAAATGCCGAAAAATCAGCCCAACAACTTCTTGGGTTGATAGAAGACCTTCTGGATACAACAAAAATACAAACCGGACAGATGGAAATTAAAGAAAACGAATTTGACCTTAATGAAATTATTCAAGACGTTATAATAGGAACCTCTTCAAGAAAAAACTCTCTAAAAGTAAAGTTTATCAACAAAATCCCCATGTTTAAACACTTGTTCATAGGCGATAAAAAGCGAATAAAACAGGTACTATTTAACCTTCTATCAAACGCCTTTAAATACACAAAGGAAGGAAATATAGAATTAGGAATAAAAAGCATAAAAGAAAACAAAAACTATCAGGATATAGAAATCACCTTTTACGTAAAAGACACAGGTATCGGAATTCCCAAAGAAAAACAGAAAAAGATATTTAAACCATTTTCAAGAATATCCTCACTAGACGCAGCCAATATCGGTGGGACAGGTCTTGGTCTTTACATCTCAAAATCCCTTGCAAAGCTTATGGGTGGAGATATCTGGTTTGAGTCTGAAACAGGACAGGGTAGCATATTCTACTTTTCAATAAAACTTCGGAAAGGACGAGAAAAAACAGAAGAAGAAAAACAGGGGATACAGGCCTCCCTCAATTTAAAGCTATACGACTTTTCAAATCTTAAAGTATTAGCGGTAGAAGACGAACCTATCAACAGAAGACTGATAGAAAAGATATTTGAAAAAACATTCAATTTAAAAATAGAAATAGCTGAAAACGGCTTTGAAGCTTATAAAAAGGCAAAAGAAAACGATTATGATGTAATATTTCTTGATATTCAAATGCCTGTAATGGACGGTTTTGAGACCCTTAAAAGACTGAGAAAAGCAGGTATCAAAACTCCTATATTTATGTTAACTGCCGACGCATATAAAGATACCGAAATAAAAACAAAAAAACTCGGAGCTAACGGTTATATAACAAAACCTATAAATGTTAAAAATTTAATCGGAATTCTTGCAAAAATCAAGGAGCAAAAGTGAGAAAAAGTATATGGATTTTACTGTTTCTACTACTATCCTCTTTCAGCACTTGTGGAAAAAGGGGAGAACCGTTACCTCCCAGAATTTTCGAACCGGCTCCTCCAGAAAAAGCTGACTATCAACAAAACATCCTAAATCCTTTAATATTCTGGAATCCACCCAAAAAGTTTATAGATGGGGAGATTATTTCCCAAAAAGAAAAATTGACCTATATATTAGATATAAATTTCGGAAAAGAGAAAATAAAAACGGAAAGAAATTTCTTTCTTGACAAGGAAAAAAAGCCCGGGGAAAAAGTCTGTTATAGAATAGCAGCAGTATATAATGACAATATCGGAGAATTTTCCGAACCTGTTTGCTTTACAGTAGAAAAACCTATTCTAAAAGTCCCTAAAATAAAAAACAAATTCTCAGGAGACGGTTTTGTAAAAGTAATCTTTAAAAATCCGCCATATCCGATTGAAGTTTTTAAAACGGAAGAAGAAGCAAAATTCAAAACAATAAGTCCTTATAAAACAATTATAGACTCCGAATTTATAGACAAAAATGTAAAAAACGGACAAAAATATTTATATAAATTCCGATTCGCCAAAAAGAAATTGAAAGGAAATTTCAGTCCTATCATAATCGTAAAACCGGAAGATAAAATACCTCCAAAACCTCCAAAAAATCCAACCGCCATAAAAATAACAGATAAAGAGATTTTTTTAATATGGGAACCCTCTTCATCCGAAGATGTAGAAAAATATATAATTCTCCTAAACGGAAAACCGATAGGAGAAACGAAAAATCTTTATTTTCAGACAGAAAACAAAAAATGTATATTTACAATCGAAGCCATCGATAAAAACGGCAACAGGAGCAACCCTATAAAAATCCCAAGGAGGTAAGTGATGTGTATCTTCTGTAAAATAGTGAACAAAGAGATACCAGCAAAAATAGTCTATGAAGATGAGCTTGTTGTAGCTTTCCATGATATAAATCCCCAAGCACCTATTCATATTCTCATTATTCCTAAGGAGCATATATCCACCGTAAATGACATAGAGGAAAAGCACAAAGAACTTATAGGACATATCTTTATAGTAGCAAAAAAGATAGCAAAAAAGATGAATTTTAACGAGAACGGTTATAGAATCCTTGTCAACTGCAACAAAGACGGAGGACAGGAAGTTTACCACATCCATTTTCACCTGTTCGCAGGAAAACCTTTAGGACAAATGCTTTGCAAATGAGGATAAAATGTTTATAAGTTTTGAAGGTGTGGAAGGAAGCGGAAAATCAACCCAGGCGAAACTTCTTTACGAATGGTTATTAGATAGGGGAATAGAGGTCATTTCAACAAGAGAGCCAGGAGGAACTCCAGGAGCCGAAGAAATAAGGAATTTTATTCTTTCTGAGAAAAAAGAACATTTTCCGGAAAATGCTGAACTTTTCCTCTATATGGCTGCCCGCTCCTTTCATGTTGAAAACCTTATAAAACCGGCTTTAAAAAACGGCACTATCGTAATTTCCGACCGATTTTCCGATGCAACAGTAGCCTATCAGGGATTTGGCAGAGAGATACCTGTAGAAAAGATTGAATATCTGAACAGTATAGCCAGTAAAGGTTTAAAACCAGATATAACATTTTTAATAGACATCCCTGTAGCAGAGGGGCTTAAAAGAATCAAGAAAAGAAAATTAGACAGAATAGAAAAAGAAGCTGTTGAATTTCACAAAATGGTAAGAAAAGGCTACCTTGAAATAGCAAAAAAAGAACCGGATAGGGTTGTGGTAATAGATGGAAGGAAAACAATAGAAGAGATTTTTGAAATTGTTAAAACCAACGTTGAGAGAAAAACAGATGCCGTTTAGTAGTATTGTAGGACATACGGAACAGATTCACCTAATCAGTGAACTCATTGAAAAAGAAACATTTCCAGCTTCCTCCATATTTAGTGGGCCCAACGGCATAGGAAAAAAACTGATAGCAAAAAGAACAGGCAAACTCCTCGCAAAAAGTGAATTTGGAATAAAGATGACAGGTGAAGATAAACCTCCTACCATAAATGAAATAAGAGAACTTTCTTTATGGTTTTCAAAAAAACCTGTCAATACCGAAAAAAAAGTTGTAATAATAGATAATGCCGACAAAATGAAACCAGAAGCAGCAAACGCCTTGCTTAAAACTCTCGAAGAACCGCCTCCCTACGGATATCTCATTCTTGTAACTTCATCGGGAAATGCCCTTATTTCAACGATAAAGTCAAGATGTAAAATTTTTCGATTCGGAAAACTGACAAAACCACAAGTCGAAACGATTTTAAAAAATATAGGAATCAATTACGATAACAAAATCATTAAAATTTGCGGTAACAGTCCGGGAAGAGCAATTGCCCTATTGAACAGCCAGGTTCCGGAACTTATATTTCAACTGATACAACTATTAAAAGAAAAAGCGTTACCGGAGAAAACAATCGATTTTTCCGAAAAATTTTCATCAATAACGAGAGAAGAAACCGCTCTTTTTCTCGAATCTCTTGAAATCCTATTTTCGGAAAAAAAAATATTTCTCGATTGGTTTGAACCTATTGAAAAAGCAAGGCTATTTCTTAATTTCTACGCCAGACCACGAAGTATCATAGAATGGCTTTTAATTACCGTTTCAACAGGAGAAAAGAAATTATGAACGGAACGGAACAACTAAAAAAAGAGATGATAAAAATAGGAAAACTACTATTTCAATCCGGACTAACGGACAGTCACGGAGGAAACATAAGCGTAAGATATAACGAATATATTTTCATAAAAAAATCCGGGAGAATGCTCGGTTCTTTAACAAAAAATGACATAGTTATAACAACGCTTAAAAACAACCCCGACCTTGACCAACAAGCATCGGTAGAGCTAAAAGTTCACAGAAGTATATACAAAGCTATTCCGGAAGTTAAAGCAATTATTCATGCTCACTCTCCTTATACCGTAGCTGTATCTTTAACAACGGATAAAATTGTCCCTTTGGATTCCGAAATAAAATTCCTGGTAGGAAACGTTCCTGTTCTCTCGACAAATAAAGTTATCGGTTCTGACGAAGTTGCCGAAAAACTACCGGAACTTCTAAAAAAATGCAAAATAGCAGTTATAAAATCTCACGGCCCTTTTTCTATCGGCACCAACCTCGAAGAAGCCTACAAATATCTGTCCGCTCTGGAAAATTCATGCAAGATAATTTCGATAGTAAAAAGTATGGAGAGATAGATGAATAACTTCAATGATATATCAATAGTAGGACTGGGACTTATAGGCGGTTCTTTCGCCTTAAATTTGAAAAGAGGTGGATTTAAAGGAAAAATTTCAGCCGTTGATCTTAACCCAAGTACAATAGATAAAGGCATATCCCTCGGGATAATAGACAACGGAGATACTTCAGGAGAAGTTTTGAAATCTTCCGACCTTATAGTTATAGCAACTCCCGTAGGGACATATAAAAGTGTTCTGGAAACAATAAAAAAGAAAACATGTAACAAAAAAGAAAAGTTCATAGTCACAGATCTGGGAAGTGTAAAAGGCAACCTTGTTTACCTGTGTGAAAAAGAGCTTTACGGTATTGCAAAATTCGTCGGAGGCCATCCCATAGCCGGAACTGAAAAATCAGGTGTTGAAAATAGTGTTCCGGACCTTTTTAAAGGAGCAAAATTTATAATCACTCCAACAGAAAATACGGACAAAACGGCAAAAAGAAAAATAAAACAACTCTGGAAGCAACTTGGTTCGGAAGTTATAGAGATGAATCCATTCTACCATGACAAAATATTTGCTTCCGTCAGCCATCTTCCACACATTGTGGCTTATTCCATAGTTGATACGATAGATATATTGTCTGCCAATCTGGGAGAAAACCTATTTGGATTTACCGGCGGAGGATTCAAAGACTTCACACGGATAGCCATGAGCGACCCCGTAATGTGGAGAGATATCTGTTTTGAGAACAAAGAAAATATTTTGGAAACAATAAAAGTTTTTAAAGAAACCTTATCAACCATCGAAAATCTCATAGAGAAAAATGACCGGGAAAACCTCAGAAATTTTTTTGAAATTGCTAGGACAAAGAGAAACCGTATTAAATAAAATCAGAGGCTCTCGACACTAAAGAACCTCCTAAAACCCAAGATAAGCTCTTTTAACATCTTCATTATCAAGAAGATTTTCCGCCTTATCTTCCATCGTTATTCTTCCGTTCTCTATAACATAACCCCTGTCGGCAATCTGAAGAGCTTTATGAGCGTTCTGTTCAACCAATAGAATAGTGGTATTATGCTCTTTGTTGATTTTTACAATAATATCAAAAATCTGTTTGATTATGAGAGGAGCAAGCCCAAGACTCGGTTCATCAAGAAGTAAAAGTTTAGGCTTTGCCATAAGAGCCCTTCCTATAGCAAGCATCTGTTGTTCTCCACCTGATAAAGTTCCGCCAAGCTGATTTCTTCTCTCCGCAAGCCGCGGAAATAGCTCAAAAACATACTCGAGATTCCCTTTAATCTCTTCTTTATCTCTTCTAAGATAAGCACCCATATCAAGATTTTCCATAACAGTAAGCTCAGGAAAAATCATCCTCCCCTCGGGAACCTGAATAATACCCTTAGCTACTATTTTATGTGGAGATAAACCGTTAATTTTTTCTCCTTCGAATAGTATCTCTCCGGAATCGGGAGGAACCACTCCGCAAATCGACATAAGAGTTGTTGTTTTACCTGCACCATTAGCACCTATAAGGGTAACTATCTCCCCTTCATTTACAAAAAAAGAGATATCGTGAAGTGCCTGTATATTTCCGTAAAAAGTATCTATATTTTTAATCTCAAGCATCGTGTTCCTCTCCAAGATATGCTTTGATAACCGCAGGATTTTCCCTTATCTCCTCCGGAGTCCCTCTGGCAAGAAGTTTTCCGTATTCCATCACATAAACTACCTCAGAAATATTCATAACAAGCTTCATATCATGCTCTATCAGCAAAATAGAAACGTTCTCATTATCCCTTATATGGTAAATCAAATCCATAAGCTCTTCTGTCTCTTTCGGATTCATTCCAGCTGCCGGCTCATCAAGCAGAAGAACAGTAGGTTCCGTAGCGAGAGCCCTTGCAATTTCAAGACGTCTTTGCGCGCCGTACGGAAGGTTTTTTGCAAGCTCGTTAACATAATTTT
>JALSLT010000027.1 GCA_026988135.1 Desulfurobacterium sp. | reverse complement strand
ACCATAACCCAAAATACTTTTAGCTATAAAAGACGCCTTATTCATCAACATAATCAAAATAAAAACAGTTGAAAAAAGAAGGAAAAACTTTAAAACTTCCCTCAGAATATATCTATAAAGAATCTTCATTTTCTATATCTTATCCTGTACCAATCAACAACAAGTGAACTGGCAATAAAAACAGATGAATAAGTTCCCACTATAATACCGACAAGAAGTGCAAAAGAGAAATTATTTATAGTACTTCCACCGAAGAGAAACAAACAAAGAACAACAAAAAATGTCGTCAACGCAGTAATAACCGTTCGAGAAAGTGTCTGATTTATACTTTCGTTTACAAGTTCCTCAAACTGTTTTGAATTTTTATACTTCTTCATATTCTCTCTAATTCTGTCAAAAACGACAATAGTATCATTAATCGAATAACCTATAATAGTAAGAATAGCAGCTACCACTGGTAAATTAAACTCTCTTCCGGTAGCCATTAACATACCTACAGTTATAAGAGAGTCATGAAGAAGCGCAACAACCGAAGTCACTGCAAAAACAGACTCAAATCGCCAAGCAACATATACAAGAATCGCTATCATTGAATACAAAACAGCCATTAAACCTTTTTCTCTCAACTCCTTACCTATTGCCGGACCAATCATCTCAACTCTTAAAATATCCACTTTGTCCGCAAAAGTTCTTTGAAGTTTTTGTTTTATCTCATCCACTATTTTATTCGGTTCGCTATTTACAGGAACTTTGAGAATAAATTCATCCGTGTTCCTTATCTTCTGGACTGTCAAACCCTTCCCCACAACGGAATCGTTAAAAACTTTCCTTATCTTTTCCGGCATAACATTACCATCTATTTTAATCTGAACAAGAACCCCACCGGTAAAATCTATACCGAACTTCGGCCCTTTATAAAGTCCATATCCCCAAGAACCTAAAATAAGCAAAAGAGATATAATATAAGCAATATACCTTTTTCCTATGAAATCAAACTGTTCTTTCATTATGACAACTCCTTAGATACTAAATAATTTAGCCCTGTATTTGATAATCACATCAAGAAGAACCTTAGTGACAAATACCGCCGTAAACATACTACACAAAATACCAAGAGACAGCGTAACAGCAAAACCTTTAATAGGCCCCGTCCCAAACTGAAAAAGAACGGCTGCAGAAACAAGAGTCGTAATATTCGCATCCAATATCGTCCCCCAAGCTGAAGAAAACCCTATCTCTACAGCAGAGATAAGAGATCGACCCTTATCTAACTCCTCTTTTATCCTTTCAAAAATAATTACATTAGCATCAACGGACATACCTATCGTCAAAATATAACCTGCTATACCGGGAAGGGTTAAAGTTGCACCAAGAATAGCCAACAAAGCCCAAAGAAGAACAACATTCATAATAAGAGCAACATCTGCAATAACTCCCGAGACTTTATAGTAAAAAGCCATAAAAACCATAACTATGATAAGTCCGACAACCGCCGACTTAACACCTTTCTCAATCGATTTTTTACCAAGAGATGGCCCTATCGTTGTCTCTTCCACAATTTTTACAGGAGCCGGAAGAGCACCCGCCCTTAAAACTATAGCAAGGTCTTTGGCTTCTTGATAAGTAAATTGCCCGGTTATCTGACCTTTTGCCCCAATCTGAGATTGAATCACAGGAGCCGATTGAATTTTATTATCAAGAACTATACCAAGTCTCGTTCCGATATGAGATGCTGTATATTCTTTAAATATTTTCGCTCCCTGGTCTTTAAATTCAAAATTAACCGCAGGCATATTGTACTGGTCAACACCAGGATAAGCATCCTTCAAATAAGCACCCGTAAGGATAGGTTCTCTTTTAACAAGATAAAACATTTTTCCGACAATTTTACCTTTCTTTTTTATTTCTTGGACAAGAATTTCTTCATCATCAGAAATCTTTCCTCCAGCTTTTTCAATTAACTCTTCTTTAGTAGGAGCCGCATCCACAACCTGCTTAAATTCAAGTTTTGCAACTTTACCAAGAATCTTCTTAGCCCTTTCAGGATCCTTTATACCTGGAAGTTCAACAATTATTCTATCTTTTCCGCTTCTTACAATAATCGGTTCCGCAACACCTAACTGGTCTATTCTGTTTCTTATCGTTTCAAGAGCCTGATTGCAAAGCCTTTCCTCCTCTTTGACAACATAACTGCTTCGGAGAGTTAAGGTTAACGTTGTACCAACCTTTTTTAGATTGAAAATCGTCCCGTATCTATTTTGCAATAATCTTTCAGCATCCGTCACTTTTCCAGAATCAAGAAGCTCAAGGTTGATTATTGTTTTCTCTCTTTTCACGTCAAGAACAGGAATTCCTTTTTCTTTAAGTAAAGAATGAATTTCTCTCATATAGGTTGAAACTTCATTCTCAAGGGCTTTTTCAATATCAACCTGAAGGACAAGGTGAGTCCCTCCTTGAAGATCAAGCCCAAGATTAACTTTATTCGTAAAGGTTGCATACAGCGCTGAAAAAAGAACCAGAACTATTACAAAAATTCTCCATTTCAAGTCTTTCATTTTCATCTCCTGACAAATGGCTAAAATCAGGTTGTAATTATACACACTTTTTAAAAAGTCTAAAATGAAAAAGCCCACTGCTCAAGCAGTGGGCTCTATTTAATCATAACATCAAACATCATTTATTAACAATATTAGTATGACACTCAAGACAAAGCTTCCCATTTTCCGTAGGCATCCTCATCAATTGGCGAGGACCATTTTTAAACTCAACATGCTCAAGATTTCTGAAAGAAATAGTTTTTAGAACAGTCTCAAAATCTGCCCTCGCAACTTTCTCACCAAGTCCTGTTAAAAGTTTACCATCATGCATGTCAAAAGTTGACGGGTGAGGATTATGACATGTTATACAGTGAATTTTTCCGTTAACTGTAGGCAAATTCTTAATATTTACTGACTCTCCGACATGTTCAAGAGCCCCCGGATGAGGATTTTTTGTATGACAACCTATACACACTTTTTTAGCATCCGCACTATTGTTTTCACCGTGACAGTAAACACAGGTCTGTCTTAACTTTTTACCGGAATAGAGCCACATGCCTTCATGAGGGTTAAACTTCGCATAACACTCTTTTCCCGTGTAACCTGTCCCCCCACATTCGACAGCATAGGCAGTTCCCCCTACCACCATTCCCATTATGATGGCTGCTAACAATCTCCCTATCCTCATTCTTCTACTCCCTCTCGTTGTAGTTTCAAATAATTATACAGTTCTAATAAAATTGTCACCTAAACAGGTAAATTATAACACAATTATAGAGCATTTTCCGAACAATCCAATAGATTAAGAGAATTATCAAAAGCTAAATCCTTTAAAAGTTCCAAATCCGTCATAAGGGTTCTTCCCTTCGTGGTTAAATAGTTTCCTACCATCAAACCGTCAACTACGGAAACTGCAAACGGTTGAAGTTCACGTAAATTATATTCTCTTCCGCCACATATTCTAATTACAGTTTTATTAAAAAATGCTCTTGCCGCAAAAACTATTTGCAAACTCCTCAGAGGAGTCAAAAAATTCTGCTTTTCTAAGGGAATCCCTTTAACAGGATGAAAAAAGTTTAATGGAACGGAATCCACTTCAAGCTCTTTTAATGAAGAGAACAAAGAAACAATATCTTCATCGCTTTCTCCGAGGCCAAAGATGCCACCACTACAAACTGATAAGCCTATCTCTTTTGCAATAGCAACTGTTCTAAATCTGTCTTCCCATGCTTGAACAGAAGAGATAAAAGGATAAAACTCCCTTGAGGTTTCAAGATTATGATGATATCTGTCAACTCCGCAAGCTTTTAAAAACAAAAGTTCCTCTTTTTTTATCTGTCCCAAAGAAACACACACTCTCAGCTCACTATTTCCAGCTTTGAGCGTTTCCACAACTTTACCGAGATATTTGATTTCAGAATTAGATAAAGCAACACCGCTGCATACAAAACTAAATCTATCTATACCTTTATTAAAACTCTCCTTTGCGATGGAAAGAAGTTTTCCTATATCCAATAAGGGATAAATATCTATTTTTGCTTTTGAATACTTCGACTGAGCACAAAATTTACAATCCGAAAAGCACTTTCCGCTTTTAGCATTTACAATGGCACAAGTTTCAATAGAATTGCCGGAAAAACTTTTTTTTATTTTTAAAACAGAAGAAAAATACTCCATAACATCCGGGAGAGAAGCAGATAAAATTTCACAAATCATTTCTTCAACTTTTGAACTACCAACTTTGTTATCTCTTTAAATGTTTCTATAACCCCAACACCTTTTACAGCTACAGCTTCAAAATCAGGATGGTTCCACTCATTCAAATCCTTTTTCAAAACATCTACCGGTAATATGTTCGGCAAATCTCTCTTATTATATTGAACAACAAGAGGGATTTCTTCAAATTTTATACCCAGCTCCTCCATATTAACCATCATATCATCCAAAGTATCAAGATTGGCATCATGCCTATCTTCCTGGGAATCGGCAACGAAAACTATCCCGTCAACCCCCTTTAATATTAGCTTACGGCTAACTTTATAAATTATTTGTCCCGGAGTTGTGTAAAGATGAAACCTAACCTTGAAACCTTTAACATTCGCCACCTCTATAGGAACAAAATCGAAAAACAGTGTTCGCTCCGTCTCTGTAGCAAGAGTAATAAGCTCTCCCCTGCTTTCAGGCTTGATGCGGTCAAAAATCCACTTTATATTCGCCGTTTTTCCACTTAATCCAGGACCATAATAAACTATTTTGCAATTTATCTCTTTCGTGGCAAAATTTATCAGAGGCATTCATTTCCTCACTATTCAAATAGATTATCTATATCTATCTCTTCTATATTAATTTCCTTCCCTATGTTTCTTTCCCTTTCGGACTTAACTTCTATACTTTCTATAATCTTGCTTATAAAAGGTTTAAACTTTTTCAACTTCACTCTTATAATCCCAAGATTTGACATATATTTTTCAAATATCACTACAAGAATCAATTTTTGTTCAACAAGAGACATGTAGATACCTTCATCATCCGTTTCCGTAAAAGCATGATTTAACATTTTATCACCGAGAAGCTTTGAGAGAGCTTCCGAAGCAGCTACATTGCCAGCTGTCAACGAAGCAAAAGTAATATCATTAGAAGTATAAGCCGGAGCATCACTCCGGCTTATAAGTTGACCAGCTTTATCTATTAGGAACACTACTTTCGCCCTACTCTCTGTACACAATTCGGTCAAAACCTCTCTAAGTTTTCCATCCTCTTCAGGCCTTATACTAAGCACTTTTAACCCCTTATATTAAAGCTGCTCAAGTTTGAGAAGCCTTTCCCATCTCTTATCCACATCCTGCTGTAACTCTTCTATCAAATGCTCATTTCCCGATTTAAACATGTGTTTAAATCTTCCTTGCTTCTTTAAGAATTCTACCACAGATTTTCTCTCTTTGGGCTTGTAGTTGATCTTCCAACTACCATTTTCAACTTCAAAAAGAGGCCAATAATTGGTTTCAACAGCAAGTTTTGAAATCAAAATCCCTTCCTCTTCTTTTGCCCTCCAACCTCTCGGACATGTGCAGAAGATATTTAAATAAGAAGGTCCTTCTGTATTTAATGCTTTCGTAAACTTTTTAAAGAAATCATTAAAGTTGGACGGTGCAAGCTGAGCAACATAAGGAATACCATGAGCTACAGCTATCTCAGGCATCCACTTTTTAGGCTGAGGTTTCCCGGGGATAACTTTACCTGCAGGCTGCGTAGTTGTAGAAGCATGCCTCGGAGTAGCACTTGAACGCTGAATTCCGGTATTCATATACGCCTCATTGTCATAACAAACATATATGAAATCGTGATTTCTCTCAAAAGCCCCGGAAAGAGATTGAAAACCTATATCATAAGTTCCGCCGTCACCTGCAAGAGCAACAAATTTAACTTTTTTATCCGAAGGAAGCATCCCCTTCTTTTTTAAAGCTTTATAAGCCGCTTCCACACCTGTAATAGTCGCCGCCGCATTTTCAAAGGCATTGTGAATCCAAGGCACTTTCCAGGAAGTATAAGGATAAATAGAAGTACACACTTCCACACAACCGGTAGCATTGGCAATAATTAACGTATAATCGGCCGCCTCCGCCGCCATAAACATCTGCCTTAAAATAGTACCCGCAACACATCCTGTACAAAGCCTATGTCCGGGAGCTATTTTGTCCCTCATTGAGGTTAACTCTTTTAAAGGAGGCATCTTCACTTCCTCCCTTGTAACAAATTTAGGTTTATCGGATACTTGAGCCATAATTTCCTCCATTAAACTCTGAGATTAAGATAAGTAACCGGTGGGACATCCATACCCGCAGCTTTTCTCTTAACCACATCAAAAGCTTCTTCTATATGATTAAGATTGCAATCTCTTCCGCCAAGACCATAAACGATTCCGGTTATCGGATAAATCTTTCCTCTCGTATAAAGAGATGTACAAACTTCTTCAAAAAGAGGTCCCGAATATCCACCGAAAGTTTCAGCTCTATCCATAACACCGATAGCTTTCACATTTGAAGCATCTATAACATCAACAACGTCATAATATGGGAACGGCCTGAAAGTTCTCACCTTAATTAAGCCAACTTTCTCTCCTTTCTCTCTCAACCCGTCAACAGTATATTTTGCAGTCCCGGCAGCAGAACCCATAACAATAAGAATATACTCGGCATCTTCGGTTTTATAAGTCTCTATATGCTCATATTTTTTACCCTTTAGTTCAGCAAACTCCTCTCCAGCTTCTCTAATTACCTTATAAGCATTCATCATAGCTTCTCTCTGCTGTCTTTTAAACTCCATATAAGAATCGGCCATCGCAATAGGACCGTGAGTAACAGGATTGTCAATATCAAGAAGTGAATGAGTAAGAGTCTGCTTCCCAACAAATTTCTTCACTTCATCATCAGTCAAAAGAGACACATTTTCTATGGAGTGAGAAATAATAAACCCATCCATCCCGATAATAACAGGAAGACGAACTCTTTCATCCTCAGCTATCCTTACGGCTTGAATCACATTATCATACTGCTCTTCGGCATTCTCCGAAAAAAGCATAATACATCCCTGATCTCTTGCACCCATCATATCGGAATGGTCACAGTGAATATTGATAGGAGCAGATAAAGCTCTGTTAACAACAGGAATAACTATCGGGAGTCTCATCCCGGAAGCAACACCTAAAATCTCCCACATAAGGGCAAGGCCCGGACCTGCTGTTGCCGTCATCGCTCTTGCCCCTGCAGCAGCCGCTCCAACAGCAGCGGAAAGGGCACTATGCTCACTTTCTACAGTCATAAATTCCGTATCAACAAGACCATTTGCGACATAGTTAGCAAAAAAATGCATTATTTCAGTTTGGGGAGTAATCGGATAAGCAGCAACAACATCAGGATTTATCTGCCTTAACGCCTCGGCAGTAGCCATATTACCGGTATATGGAACAACTTTTCTTTCAGTCATAAGTCTAACCGCCATAATCAGTCCTCCTCACGAAACAGATATTCCGGCTTCATTATGAGAGCTTTTTTGCTCTCATTGTCACCTTTACTTTTCGGACATTCAAAAGCGCAAATTCCACAACCTTTACAATGTTCGTAGTCAATTGCAACAACTTTGTTATCTTCAACAATTATTGAACTATCCGGACAGAAAACCCAACATATCATGCAATCTATACAGTTTTCTCTCTGAAAAACAGGCCTCCAAGCTCGCCACTCACCTGTTTTATAAACAGTACTTGAACCGGGTTCCGTTATAACTGCACCTATCTCTAAATTTTTCCAGCCTTTCATTCTCCTTTTACCTCCTTATAGGCTCTTTCAAGAGCTCTTAGGTTAGCATCGAGAAGCTCTTGGGAAATTTTCTTTCCAAAAGTTACTTTTATATCTTCTTCAACACTTTCAATAGAAACCAAAGCATCTATAACCTTAGAAATAGCCCCTAACATTGGAATATTCATGAGAGGTTTTTTAAGCTCTTCCATCGCAATAGCCGAAGCGTTGACCGTATATATTTTTCTTCCTTTTACTCCAAGATACTCTCTAAGCTCGGAAGGAGTCTTATCGGTATTAACCACAATAACCGCATTTTCATCAGTACCTTCGAAAATAGGAACGGTTTTCAAAAGAGTGGGATCCACAACAACAACTATATTGGGACGAAGAACCATACAGTGAAGAGTAATAGGCTCTTCGGAAACCCTATTAAAACTTCTAAGAGGAGCACCTGCTCTTTCAGCTCCATAATCTGGAGCGCTTTGAGCATATTTTCTCTCTCTAATTGCAGAGCTTGCAAGAATTTTAGAGGCTGTTACAGCACCCTGACCACCTCTGGCATGCCATCTAATCTCTATCATGAGTCTCCTCCAGTTATAAGTTTCATATCCTCAAAGGAACGCTTTAAAGTCAATTCATCTGCCATATCTATTGTCCCGCCGTAAGGTATCCCGTAAGCTATCCTATAAACCTCTATGTTTTTATCTTTTAGCCTATCAATAATAAAGTTAGCGGTAACTTCACCCTCTACAGTAGGATTGAGGGCTATAACAATTTCTTTCACACCATTTCTCCTGATTCTTCCAAATAGTTCTCTAATCCTCAGATTATCAGGACCGATATTTTCAAGAGGAGAAATCACTCCTCCAAGAACATGATAAACACCATTATATTCACCTAACTTCTCTATGGAAACCGCGTCTCTGGGTTGTTCTACAACGCACACAATATTTTTATCCCGTTTATCTGAAAAACATACGGGACACAAATTATCAACAGACGGAAGACCACACTCTTTACACGGCTTTACTGTATCTATCTCATTAAAAGCGTTTATTATCCTGATTTTCTCATTTTCCGGAAGTTTAGAAATGGAAAGAACTACTCTTTCGGCTGCTCTCTCGCTAACTCCCGGAACGGAAGATAAAAACTCCACAATCATCTCAAAAGTTTCAGGATAAATCAAAGAAGTCCTCCAAGACCACCAAGACCGCCCGTAATCTTCTTCATCTCTCCTTCCATTTTCCTATTTGCTTCCTCTATTGCCTGATTTGCCGCAACGACTATCATGTCTTCAAGTATTTCAACGTCTTCCTTGACAGCTTCGGGATCTATTTTTACACTAACAAGTTTCCCGTCTCCCTTCACAACAACCTCTACGGCTCCGCCGGCCGAACCTTTGAAGTCCATCTCTTCTATCTCTTTTTTTGTCTCCTCAGCTTGTTTCTGAAGCTGTTTGGCCATTTTCATCAGATTCCCCATATTACCCATTCCGCCTTTAAACATTAAAAACCTCCGGACATCAATATAAATTAAGATACTCTAATTGTAAAAAATATGTAAAAAATAAACAAGGGGGTTCTATTGAACATAAAACCAAATAATGAAAAAACAGATTCTCAAAATACAAAAGTTAAAAAACCGGTTCGGTTTAGTTAATCGTCGAAACAACCGCTTCCAATCTGTCAATAAATGATGAAATCCCTTCTCCCGAAGTTGCAGACAAAAAAACCGGACAAACAGAATTTTTAACTTTTCCAGCTATCTCAAATTTAAGTTCATCTACCGGAATCGCTGTTTTATCTATCTTGTTTATAACAGTAATTCTGGGTTTATTTGCCGCATTAAGTTCCGATAAAATCTTTTCAACCGTTTCCGATTCCTCTTTTAAGGACGGAGAAGTGATATCATAAACGGTAACGATAATATCCGCTTCTTCAACTTCCCCCAGAGTTGCCTTAAAGGAAGCTATAAGTTCATGAGGTATATCTTTTATGAAACCGACAGTATCGGTTATAAGGACTCTCCTCTTGTTCCTTTTCAAAAATAGATGCCCGGTTTGCGTATCAAGAGTGGCAAAAGGAATATTTTTTATAAAAAGATTCTCTCCCGTTAATCTTTTGACAAGGGTTGACTTCCCAACATTGGTATAACCGGTGACGGCCACAGTTACAAATCTTTCTTTTTTTCTCCTTTCTATAAAAAGTTTCTTCCTTTTTGAAACTTTTTCAATTTCTTTTTTAAGTTTATAAATTCTTTTTCTTATTTTCCTTAAATCAACTTCAAGCTGAGTTTCTCCCGGACCTCTCGTTCCGATTCCTCCTCCAAGCCTTGAAAGCTCTTTCCCTTTTCCCCTTAGCTTCGAAAGAGAGTGAACACACATTGCAAGCTCAACCTGAAGTTTAGCTTCTTTAGTTCTTGCTCTTTCCGCAAATATATCCATAATTATTTCAGAACGATCTCTTACTTTTAAACCTGTATACGACTCTATATTTCCTATCTGAGAAGGTGTTACATTATGATATACAACAACCGTATCGGCACCTTTAATCTCCGCTGTCCTTCTTAGCTCCTCAATTTTCCCTCTGCCAACGTAAGTTGCGGGATAAAATGCCTTTCTACGTTGAGAAACAACAGAAACAACTTTCCCGCCGAGAGCTTCGATAAGCCCTTTCATCTCATTTATGTTAACTTCTTCTTTATCTTTTAAAACCACCAAAAGCGCAACCCTATTACTCAGTGCCATCCTCCTCATAAACAAATATCCTTACCGGTTTTGTCGGCACTATAGTCGCAATTGAATGTTTATAAACAAGCTGCTGGTTTCCTCCATCTTCAAGGACTATTGTAAACTGATCAAAAAACACAATAACTCCCTGAAGTTTTATCCCTCGTGCAAGAAATATACTTACAGGAATCTTTTCCTTGCGAAGTTTATTAAGAAAAGCTTCTTGAATCTTCATCGATTGCATCTATTTCCTCCCTCTTTATATCCCCTAATATATTCCTGATAATAACACTCTCAGGAACCTCCGACATATTTATCCATTTAAAACCTTTCTCTTTTTTAAACCATGTAAACTGCCTTTTGGCAAACTGCTTTGTTTTTCTCTTTAACTTGAGAATCGCCCTATCCAGGGAAATTTCACCTTCTAAAAAAGGGACTATCTCTTTATAACCGAGAGCCTGAAAGGCAGTTATACCTTTTCCGTAAGTCAAAAGCTTTTTCGCTTCTTCAACAAGCCCTCTATCTATCTGAGAATCAACCCTCTTTTCTATTCTTCTGTAAAGTTCATCTCTATTTCGGTAAAGAAAATATCCAAGAAACGGATACTTTGGATTTTCAGGCTCTTTAAAGTACGACAAAGGTTCTCCCGTTAACCTGTAAACCTCTATTGCTCTTATCATTCTTTTTCTATCGGATACCGAAATTTTTGAAGCATAATCAATATCTATTTTTCTAAGATAAGAGTAAAGCTCTTGGTCGGAAAGCCTCTCAAGCTCCTCTCTTATCTTTTTATCAGACGATGGTAGTTTCGGCAATCCGTAAAGAAAAGCTCTGATATAAAAACCCGTTCCTCCAACTAATATTGGAACTTTTCTTTTGGCTCTTATGGTTTTAACGGCTTCATCAGCCTCTCTCACAAAATCCGCTACCGAAAAGCAGATATCGGGAGAAACTATATCTATTAAATAGTGGGAAATTCCGTCTGTCCTATCAGAAAATATCTTATCGGTTCCGATATCAAGACCTTTGTAAACCTGCATAGAGTCAGCACTTATTATCTCCCCGTTTATCTCTTTTGCAAGTTTTATGGAAAAATCCGTTTTTCCGGCAGCCGTAGGACCTGTTATAACAATGAGTGGTTTTTCTCTTTCCATATTTTAAACTCCGGTGAATTTTTCCATCTTCTGTGTATCCAAAACCACTGTTCCGGCCTACTTTTCACAGCTTTTTCTATCCACTCGCTATAAATTTCCGTTAAATCTTCAACACTTCTACTTCTCGGATATATTGGTTTATGTATCTCAAAGGAATAACTATTGTCTTCTTCAATATAACAGAAAGCGGGAATAACCGGTTTTCCGGTTTTCAAACTTAAAACAGCCGCTCCCTTATTAGTATAAGTTTGTTTATCCAAAAATTGTGTAATAACACCCTCTTTTTCAGTAGGACGTTGGTCAAGAAGTATTCCGACAAATCTACCTCTTTTTAAATCTTTTATAATCTCAATAGGTCTTCCCGTAGGGATAACCTTTACTCCCAAACGTTCCCTTATTCCATTTATCAGATTATTAACCTTTTTATTTCTCATCGGTTTGGCAACAACCGAAAGCCTATTTCCGCTTATATGAGAAAACCATCCTCCCAATAGTTCCCAATTCCCTATATGAGCAGTCAGAAGTATTCCCCCACTGAGAGAATTTAACTCTTTCATAGAAATAGTACTTTCACTTCTTAAAGTGAAAATAGAATCGATAAATTCAAAGGAATACCTTTCCGATCGAAGAAAATCAACACTACATTTAATAAAATTCTCAAAAGCCGTTTTCCCTATATTTTCATCGATACCTACAAAAGACAAATTTTCTTCGGAAACCCTCTTTGCTCTTGTCCTTGGATAAAGGAATGAAGCTATTTTAGAACCGAAACCGAGAGCCCTCTCCCTACTGACTCTCTCTAAAAGACCCTCTTTCAACAGAATGAGAAACAGATATTCCATCAGGTATGAAAACTTTTTGTTCATCTTTTTCCTCATGTTTTTCAACATTCTTTATTCTGTTCAATATAAACTCCTTAAGCCCAAAAACCTCAACACCGAGAACCGGCACTTTTACAGGCAATTGATATCTGCTTACTTTAACAAGATCTTTTTCCGTTGTAACAAGGTTACGATATTTTGAAAGCCTCTCAATATCCTCCCGAATATAACCATAATGATCGGGAAAGAAAAAGCTCTTTTCTATCCTATATCCCAACTCCTCAATCATTTTAACAAACTGAACCGGAGCACCTATTCCACAAAACAGATTAATATCTTCATCCGGCTGAGATATTTTCTCAAATCTCTCGTTTATCCAATATTTAAAATTTTGTTCCCCTCTGAAAACCGGTTTTCCAAAATTCTTCAGATATATTTCAAGAGAATTTATTTTCTCAACAGAAGCTATATTCGCTCTTGAAATAACAAAGCAATCTGCCCTTTCAAGAAAGTTCACAGGCTCTCTCAATGTCCCGAGAGGAAGACAAAAATCCCCACCAAAGGGGTTAAAAGGATCTATAACAACTATATTTATAGTAGGCTTTACCTTAAACTGCTGAAATCCATCATCAAGAATAACAACATTAGCTCCTTTTTCCATTGCAAAATCTATACCGGCAACCCTATTCCTGCTTATAATAGTAAAAAAATCTTTTTTAACATAAAGAACAGCTTCATCCCCATATCTATCAGGATTCTCTTCAGCCACAACAGGTCCTTTTTCAGTCCCGCCATACCCTCTCATAACTATTGCAGGAGAAAAACCCAAATCCCTTAAAACCGTATAGATATATTCGACAAGTGGAGTTTTTCCCGTACCACCAGCAACGATATTACCTACTGAAATCACAGGAATCGGAAAAAAATACTGCCTTAAAAAACCTCCTCTATAAAGCTCATACCGAAAAGTAGCAACCCCACAATAAAGTTTTGAAAGTAGCAAAAACAAAGGATAAAGAATAATCCAAAATCCCTGTTTTTTAGAAACTTTTTTTCTAACTTCACAAAGATTCAATATCTACCTCTTTTAAAATCTTATCGGTTACTCCTCTCTCTTTCAAAATAGCCTTTAAACCTGCATCGGAAATTCTTCTATAAAAAGAAAAATCTCTAAGAATCGGGAAAATTTTATCAAAAATTGAATTTTCATCTGTAAAAACAACTGCTTCTTTTATCTTTTTAACTACATCCTCAAACTGATAATAGTAGAAACCTAAAACAACCGGCTTTCCAAGTGCCATCGGCTCAAGAGGATTATGCCCACCAACGTCCTTACTGAAAGTACCACCTATAACGGCAACATCTCCAAGTCCGTAAAACCCAACAAGCTCTCCGATAGTATCTACAATATAGAAATCGATATCAGGCTCTATTTTATCTGTTTCCGTTCTAACAGCAATTTTTCCTTTCAAAAGAGATTTTATAGTATTTACCCTTCCTATATGTCTGGGAGCTATTATCGTAAGAATTTCAGGAAAAACATTTTTTAAAGAAAAATGGAGTTTTTCTGCTATCTTTTCTTCTCCCTCATGGGTACTTCCCCAAACAACTATTTTACGAGTTCCTTCAATAATAATATCAACGGAAGGAGGAGTAAAAGTAACACTATCAAACTTTAAATCTCCTACTAAAACCGCTCTCTTAAACCCAAGAGATTTAGCCTTTTCAACATCCGAACTGCTTCTTCCTAAAAATGCTATATTTTCAACAATCGGTCTCAAAAAAAAAGCGAACCTTCGATAATTACCATAAGATTTTTCTGTAATTTTTCCGCTAACTATATAAGGCTCGATACCTTTTTCAATAGCGGAAATCAAAAGAGAAGGCCATATTTCCGTTTCATAAACAAGAAGTTTTTTAACGGAAAGTTTATTAACAAATCTATCTGTCAAAGGCTTAAAATCAAAAGGGATAACAGACACGGGAACATTGGGAAAAAGCTTTCTTGCCCTATCGGCTCCATAATCGGTAAAAGTAGTAATCACAACCCTATCTTTAATTTTTGCAATCAAAGGTTTAGCGGAATTTACCTCACCTATACTTGCACAGTGAATCCATAAATCTCTATTTTCTGAATTTTTAAATTCCGGGAAAAATCTTGAAAACAGGGAAAATCCTCCCCTTTTTTTAGATAGCTGTTTAGCAACCGGAACATAAACAGGTAGCAATAAAAAAAATATCACGTTATAAAGTACAAACCAAAAAGTCCTCATTTTATTCCTAACAGTTTGTGAATCTGGGGGATAATTTTTACCTCAAATTTTGATACAACAGCTTTGTTCCGTTTTATAAAATCTATAACTTTTCTAACGCTCTCCACATAATCCTCGCCTGGAAGTTCAACAGGTTGAAATACAATCCCGTTTTTTTGAAAAAAATCGATGTTCTCATTTACAATATCCATAGCAAATAAAAAATCTTTTTCATTAGCGAAAAGAAACTTCACATTTACTCTATCAGGAAAAAGAGAAATATATCCATCCAAAAGTCTTTTCGCATCAATATCCATCATGGAAGGAGGTTTTGGAGAAATATTAAGAAAAACTTTATCGGTAAATACATCCTTTTTGAAAAAGATACCACAGGTTTCAATAAAAATCTTTCTAACCCAATCTTTTTTTGAAAGCTCAACAATAAAAGACTCTATCTCATCTTGAACCAAAGGTTCTCCCCCGGTTACAACAATATCGGAGAAGCCTAATTTTTCAAGACGAAAAATCAACTCTTCAATCGAAAATAAACTCCCACCGGTTTTGGCATATTGAGTATCACAAAATCTACACTTTAACGGACAACCTGTAAACCTTATGAAGGAAGCTACTCTTCCGACGTCAATTCCTTCTCCTTGAATTGAAACAAAAATCTCGGAAACTTTTAACACTCTACTCCTCTATCATACACAGAAATGTCGGATTTACTATAACATCAAGTTTATCTATCTCTTTCACCGCTTCTTTAACCGTTCTAAGAGGAGCAACGTGAGTCGTCATAACAACAGGAACACCCCCGTTAAAACCTATATTTTTCTGAAAAGCCATTTTAATACTTATTCCATACTTGGCCAGTATTCCGGAAATTCTTGAAAGAACTCCCGATTTATCCAAAGCTGTAAATCGCAAATAGAAACAGGTAGTAAAATCCTCCGGATCCCTTACGCAAACATTTTCTTCTTCTGAAAACAATTGTACGGGAACACTACTTCCTTTACCCAAAGCTATATCTGCTATATCGGCAACAACAGCACTTGCAGTCGGCTCTCTTCCGGCACCCATCCCATAATACAAGGTCGGGCCAACAAAATCTCCCTCTATGAGACAGGCGTTAAAAACCCCCTCTACAGATGAAAGGATATGAGATTCCGGAAGAAAAGCCGGATGAACTCTAACCTCAACTCCACTATCATTAAATTTAGCAACGGCAAGTAGTTTTATTCTATATTCAAACTCATTAGCAAACTCAATATCAAACGGCGTTATATCCCTTATTCCTCTTGTATAAACATCATCAACAGTTATCCACTTTCCGGAGGCTATTGAAGAGAGAATAGCTATTTTATGGGCTGCATCAATCCCATCTATATCATATGAAGGGTCGGTTTCAGCATATCCTTTCTCTTTAGCTATCCGAAGAGCCTCCTTAAAAGGAAGTAAATTTTCAGTCATCTCCGTAAGTATAAAATTGGCCGTCCCATTTATGATACCAAGTATCTTTTCTATTCTGTTCGCAACAAGCCCCTCATTCAAAGCTTTAATTACCGGAATACCTCCGCCTACACTAGCCTCAAACCTTATTGCTACTCCATTATTTTCTGCTTCCTTAAAAAGCTCTTTACCATAAGAAGCAAAAAGAGCCTTATTGGCAGAGACTACACTCTTTCCGTTCCTTAAAGCCGCAGAAACAATCTCTCGGGCAACAGTTGTTCCACCCACCAGTTCAACAACTATATCAACATCAGAATCAATCACATCAAATCCATCTCTTTTTATCACGCTTTCATCAATACCCAACTTTTTAACTTTTTCAAAATCTCTATCGGCAACAAAGGAAAGCTCTATTCTTCTTCCTGTTCTCTTTTCTATAATAGTTTTATTTTTTAGCAATATATCTACAACTCCGGAACCAACAGTACCGCAACCAACAACAGCAACCTTTACAGTCTCCATCCTTTCAGCTCCTATGCTTTAATGTTTCTTAATCCGTATTTTTCAAAAGCTCTTTTAATCCCTCTAACAGCTTGTTTTATTCTCAAATCATTTTCAACAAGAGCAAATCTCACATACTCATCTCCGTACTCACCGAAACCAACTCCGGGAGAAACCGCCACTTTTCCATCAAGCAGAAGCATTTTTGAGAATTCAAGAGAACCCATAGAACGAAACTTCTCAGGTATTTTTGCCCATACAAACATCGTCGATTTAGGCTTTTCAACATACCATCCTATTCTATTTAAACCGTTAACAAGTGTATCCCTTCTTTTTTCATAAACCTCTCTATACTCCTCAACACAGGATTGATCACCTTTTAAAGCTATAATTGCAGCTATCTGGATAGGTTGAAACATTCCGTAATCAAGATAACTTTTCATCCTGTAAAGTGCATGAATAACTTCTTTATTCCCAGCTGCAAAGCCAACTCGCCACCCGGCCATCGAATATGTTTTAGAAAGAGAATAAAACTCAACTGCAACCTCTTTTGCCCCCTTCACCTGAAAAATGCTTGGAGGAACATAACCGTCAAAAGATATTTCCGAATAGGCTAAATCCTGAATAACAAGAAGATTATTCTCCTTCGCAAAATCAACAATCTTTTCAAAAAACTTTATATCGACACAGGCTGTCGTAGGATTATGAGGGAAGTTTAAGAGTAACAGTTTAGGCCTTGGCCAGCTTTCTTTATACGCTTTTATTACGGATTCAAAAAAAGCCTCCTCGTTAAACCCATCATCAGTTAAAAGAGGAATACTTCTAACATCTCCTCCTGCAATTATAAAAGAGTAGGGATGTATCGGATATGCGGGAGTGGGAACCATAACAACATCACCGGGATTAACAAGAGTAAGCGCAAGATGAGCAAGTCCCTCTTTTGAACCTATTGTTGTTATAACCTCCGTTTCAGGGTCAAGGTCAACATCATATTTTTCTTTGTACCATAAAGCTAAAGCTTCCCTCAGCTTAAAAAGTCCTTTGGTTTGGGAATATCTATGATTCCTCGGATTCTGAGCCGCTTCACACAATTTATCAACAATATGCTTCGGAGTAGGAATATCAGGATTACCCATCCCAAGATCAACTACATCTTCACCCGCACGTCTTAATTTCGTTTTCAGGTCGTTAACAACAGCAAAAACATACGGCGGTAATCTATCAATTCTTGCAAACTGAAATTGTGACATAATCAACTCTCCAAAGTGGGAAATTTTTATGGGATTTATTTTAAACTAAATTTCTTAGAAACAATATCTTTAAAAAGAGAAACTGTTTCATCATCACAAGCTATAAATCTTATTTTTTTAATAGAAGATTCCCTCTCTCTAACTTTTTTTAAAACTTCGTCAACGATAACTTTAACACCTTCTTTTTTTGGATAACAGAAAACCCCTGTACTTATAGCAGGAATCGAAACTGCTTCAAGACCCAGCTCTACGGCAAGATCTATCGCCGAGGAAACAGCACTTCTAAGTTTTCTTTCCTCATCATCCTCGCCCCAAACAGGCCCGACCGCGTGAATAACATACTTTGCAGGAAGTTCTCCTGCAACAGTATAAATAGCTTTCCCAACAGGAACATACCCGATACTATCACTCTCACTCCTGATAGCTTCCCCGCCTTTCCTCACAATAGCGCCTGCAATACCGCCACCGTGTTTGAGAGACGAGTTTGCAGGATTTACTACTCCATCAACCTGCTCATCGGTAATATCTCCATACACGACTTGAAATATAATACCACTCTTCTCTACGGTTATAACATCTTTATTAAAACCCATCTCTATTTAAGGTCCCCCCAGATATACTGAACCATGGCAAGACCCACAATCGAAGCGGTTTCAGCCCTTAGAATCCTCTTTCCGAGATGAATAACATAAAACCCCTTGCCTTTTAAAATTTCTATCTCATTCTCGTCAAGCCCTCCTTCAGGTCCCACAAGAATTGAAACGGAAGTAACGGTATTTTCTTTAAAATTATCGAAACTTTTTCCTCCTCTCTCCCAAAGAACAAATCTTAATTCTGAATCATCATCTATCTCGGAAAGATTCATCGGTTCCGTTACAGGAGGAATAACTGTCCTTCCACATTGTTTCGAAGCATTTACAACAATTTCATTCCACCTTCTTAATTTCCCACTCCAATCCTTTATCTTTTCACCAAAAGCTGAACGTTTACAAACAACCGGAACAATTTTTGAAACTCCAAGCTCCGTAGCTTTCTGAAGAGCAAATTCAAATTTTTGAAGTCTGTTTGTTAGTCCCATATAAAGGATAGTAGCCAAGGGACTTTCTCTATCTATCATAAGCTTTTCAAGTATTTTTAACCTAACCGATTGGGTTGAAGAGGCCTCCATAACAGCAAGATATTCATTGCCAATGCCGTCAAAAACAACAATCTCATCTCCCGGCCGAAGCCGTAAAACCTTCAAAACATGTCTCGCTTCTTGACCTCTTAAATAAGCCACATCATCTTTAATGCTGTTAAGCTTAAACCTTCTCATAACATCTCCGGATTAGGAATTTCATCAAATTTTAACATTTAAAAAGAAAAGGGGGCTTTAAAGCCCCCTTAAAAATCTTAATTAATATTAGCAGTCGTTCGTTTACGCTTTCTCTTTTCTTTCACTGTAACTTTTCCTTTGGAAGTGACACCAAAAACAACTTCGCCTCCTTCAATAAACCGACCGGAAAGAACTTCATCGGTTAATCTATCTTCCACGAGGGACTGAATCGCTCGCCTTATAGTCCTTGCACCATATTCTTTACGAAACTCCTTATCAACAAGATAATCAATAAACTTGCTTGTAACATGAATTTTCAAACTTCTTTCTTCCAGCTCTTTATTCAATCTATCTATCTGTTTTCTAACAATCTCTTTAACATCACTCTTTGTAAGAGGATGGAAAACAACTATTTCGTCAAGTCTGTTGATAAATTCTGGCCTGAAATATCTCTTTACTTCATCAAGAACAAAAGTCTTCATCCTATCAAATGCCTTCTGCTCAAGATTAGCTTCCCTTCCCGTATCAAAACCCATCCCTTTTTGTGCAGAAACAAGATGCTTCGCTCCAAGGTTAGAGGTCATTATAAGAATCGTATTGGTAAAGGAAACGGTTCTACCAAGCCCGTCTGTCAATCTGCCGTCTTCCATTATTTGAAGAAGAATATTCAAAACATCAGGATGCGCTTTCTCAATCTCATCAAGCAAGATAACACTATACGGCTTCCTTCTTACTATCTCGGTAATCTGTCCCCCCTCTTCATATCCGACATATCCCGGAGGAGCACCTATCAACCTTGAAACTGTGTGCTTTTCCATATACTCGGACATATCTACCCTTACCATCGCCTTCTCATCTCCGAAAAGAATTTCGGCAAGAGTTTTGGCAAGTTCGGTTTTACCAACACCCGTTGGACCAAGAAATAGAAACGAACCGATAGGTCTATTAAGATTGGTTCTTATACCAAGCCTGGAACGTTTTATAGCTCTTGCAACAGCATTTACCGCTTTTTCCTGACCAACAACTCTATTGTGAAGTTCAGCCTCAAGTCTCAATAGTTTCTCTCTTTCCGCTTCATGAATCTGGTTAAGGGGAATTCCCGTCCAAATAGAAACAATTTCTTCAACTTCCCTCACGTCTATGACAGGTTTTTCATCTCTTTTATTAGCAATCCACTGCCTATTAAGTTCTTCCAATCTCGCAGTCAAAGTTATCTCTTTCTGTTTATAATCATGAGCTTTCTCATACTCTGCCATGGCAAGAGCTTCTTCTTTCAAAGCTCTCATAGTTTGAATTTCGTCCTCTATCTCTTTAATTTCCGGAGGCTTGGTTCCCACTTTAAGCTGGGCTTTCGCCCCCGCTTCATCTATAATATCTATCGCTTTATCCGGTAATTTTCTATCATTTATATATCTTTCAGAAAGTTTCACCGCCCTTTCTATAGCATCATCCGTTATGTAAATATTGTGAAATTCCTCAAATTTTAATTTTAAACCTTTGAGAATTTCAACTGTTTCCACTCCTGAAGGCTCTTCCACAAGAACCGGCTGGAATCTCCTCTCAAGAGCTCCATCTTTCTCTATATGCTTTCTATATTCATCAAGGGTAGTTGCTCCTATAATCTGGATCTCTCCCCGGGAAAGGGATGGCTTCAATATGTTGGAAGCGTCCATAGAACCTTCCGCTGCACCGGCACCGACAAGAGTATGCAAT
>JALSLT010000026.1 GCA_026988135.1 Desulfurobacterium sp. | reverse complement strand
AAGAAAACTTTTACAAATGATAGAAGACAGAAACGCAACTGTACACACTTACAAAGAAACAGTAGCTGAAGAGATATTCAAAAAATTACCGCAGCACCTTAATCTCACAAAGAAAATCTTAAAATCAATAAAGGATAATATTTAAACATTTCCCCGTTTTCCGTCATTCTGAGGGCGCATCCCGAAGAATCCCCAAAAAAACGTCATCCTGAGCGCAGCGAAGGATCTCCTTCTTTTAGACTCCTCAGCGCATAGCGCCTCGGAGTGATGGAACGGTAGTCATCCTGAGCACCTTTCCGTCATCCTGAGCGCAGCGAAGGATCTCCCCTCCACCAACATTGGAGACTCTTCGGTCACTACGTTCCCTCAGAGTGACGGGAATGTAATCATTCTGAGCAATTTTTCTGTCATTCTGAAGGCGCAGTCTGAAGAACCTCTTTGCTTTTCCGTCATCCTGAGCGAAGCGAAGGATCTATTTTTTAGACTCCCCGACTAATACATAGCCTTAGAGTGACAGGAGGGTAATTCTCCTGAGCGTTTTCCAATCATCTTGAGCAAAGTAAAAAATCTTTATTATAAACACAACACTTGTTAAAATTTCAAGCAAATAAAATAATCTTTTTTTCTCTCAACATTCTCTTGGAGGCCAGAAGATGTCAAAAAGGATAGCAGTAGTAGGGACAGGCTACGTTGGACTTGTATCTGGAGCGTGTTTTGCCTATCTCGGGCATAAAGTTATAGGGCTTGATATTGACCCTGAAAAGATAGAGAGGTTGAAAAAAGGTGAGGTTCCAATATATGAACCTGGCCTTGATAAGATTTTAAGGCAGGCGATAGATAACAAAAATATAGAGTTTACAACAGACTATAGGTATGCTGTTAAAAACTCCGACTTCATCTTTATAGCTGTTGGAACGCCATCAAGAGAGGATGGCTCCGCTGACCTTTCATACGTTGAAAGTGCATATAAAAGTATTGTTGAACAGATGGAAGAGGGTGATTTTAAAATTATAGTTAATAAGTCAACCGTTCCGGTTGGTACAGGAAGATGGGCAAAAGAGTTTATCTCCTCCCTTTTAAGAGAAAAAGGATTCACCAATCCGGAAGAGATGTTTGAAGTTGTTTCAAACCCTGAGTTTCTCAGAGAAGGGAAAGCTGTTGAGGATTTCATGAATCCTGACAGGGTTGTTGTAGGAGCTGACAACAGGGATTATGCTGGAATGGTTGCTTCCCTATATGAGAAGCTTCAACCTGCAATGATAATAACAGACCTTCCTACAGCTGAAATGATTAAGTACGCTTCAAACTCTTTCCTTGCCACAAAAATCTCATTTATAAATGAGATTGCCAACATTTGTGAGAAAGCGGGAGCTGATGTTTCTGTTGTGGCAAGGGGAATGGGGCTTGACCACAGAATAAGTCCTCATTTTCTAAATGCCGGTTGCGGTTTTGGTGGAAGCTGTTTTCCTAAAGATGTTAAAGCACTTGTTTATACTGCAAAACAGTATAAGGTTGAACCTGAACTTTTAGAAGCAACACTTGATGTAAATGAAAGACAAAAAATAAAACCTGTTGAAAAGCTTGAAAAGTATATGAACCTTGAAGGTAAAACGGTTTCAATTTGGGGGCTTGCATTTAAGCCTGATACCGATGACATGAGGGAAGCTCCGTCAATATCAGTTGTAAGAAAGCTTCTTGAAAAAGGAGCAACAGTTAAAGCTTATGACCCTGTAGCTATGGAAAACGCTAAAAGAGTGTTTAAAGAGGAGATGGAAAGGTATCCGGGGAAACTCATCTTTTGTAGTGATAAATATGAAGCCCTTGAAGGAAGCGATGCGCTTATTCTTGTTACAGAGTGGTCAGAGTTTAAAGATGTTGATTTTGATAGGTTCAGGAATAAAGTTATAATTGATGGAAGGAATCTCTGGGAGCCTTCTATAGTAAGGCAGTATGCCAAAGCTTACGAAGGCATTGGGAAAGTAAAATAATGCTAAAATACTTAAAGAATCTCTCCAATACTTCAGAGAAAAAAAGGCTAATAGAAAATTTCTTTTCTCTTCTCACCTTACAAGGTGCAAATTACATTCTCCCTTTAATTACTTTGCCTTATCTTGTAAGAGTTTTAGGAGCTGAAAAATTCGGGCTTATAGCGTTTGCACAGGCATTTATCCAGTACTTTAATATCCTAACAGACTACGGATTTAACTTATCGGCTACAAGGGAAATTTCTATACATCGGGAGAATAAAGAGAAGATTGCAGAAATTTTTAGTTCTGTAATGATTATAAAATTTGCTTTGCTTATTTTGTCTTTCATAATTATGACAATTATTGTTTTTTCTTTTGAAAAGTTTAGGAAAGATTGGTTAGTTTATTACCTAACTTTTGGAATAGTTATTGGACAGGTTTTGTTCCCTGTGTGGTTTTTTCAGGGAATGGAAAGAATGAAGTATATCACTATTTTAAATATTACTGCTAAGTTGATTTTTACTGTGTTCATTTTTGTTTTTGTTCACGGAGTTTCGGATTATATCTATGTGCCATTGCTAAACTCTTTAGGGTTTTGTATAGCTGGTATCTTAGCTTTATGGATTGTTTTTAAAAATTTTGATCTTTCCTTTAAAATACCAGGATTAATAACAATAAAACATCAGTTGAAAGAAGGTTGGTATATATTTATTTCTACTGTTGCAATTAGTTTGTATACAATTTCTAACACTTTTATTCTGGGTTTGTTTACAAACAATACGATTGTTGGATATTATTCTGCTGCTGAAAAATTAGTAAAAGCAGCTCAGGGTTTGCTAACTCCAGTTTCTCGGACAATTTATCCGTACATAAGTAAACTCGTTAAGGAATCGAAAGAAAGGGGACTTAAATTTATACAAAAAGTAACTTTCCTAATTGGGGGAATAAGTTTTCTTCTGTCTGTAAGCATATTCATCTTTGCGGATTTAATTGTAAAACTTTTGTTAGGGAATCAATATACGGAGTCTGTTGTTGTCTTAAAAATTTTGTCATTTCTACCGTTTATAATAGCCCTAAGCAATATATTTGGGATTCAAACTATGCTAACTTTTAATTATAAAGGAGCATTCTCAAAGATTTTAGTAAGTGCAAGTATTATTAATGTTTTGTTAGCTTTTATTTTAGTTCCTCTTTATCAACATGTTGGAATATCTTTCGCTGTGTTAATATCTGAAATATTTGTTACAGTTTCTATGTTTGTGTATTTGCAAAAAAAAGGAATAAAAGTGCTGGAGGGAAAAATTGTTTGATTATATTGTAGTTGGTTCAGGATTTGCTGGAAGCGTTATTGCAGAAAGAATTGCAAATGTTTTAAATAAAAAGGTTTTAATAATAGAAAAAAGAACCCACATAGGTGGCAACTGTTATGACTATAGAACTAAAGAAGGAATAATTGTTCACAGATATGGACCTCATTTATTTCACACAAACTATAAAGAAGTTTTTGACTGCCTTTCTAACTTTACAGACTGGCATATCTATCACCATAGGGTTTTGGCTTTTATAGATGGAAAAAAAGTTCCTGTTCCCTTTAACTTTAATTCAATTGAAATGCTCTTTCCTAAAAGTTTGACAGAAAAACTAATAAATAAACTACTTTCCAAATAT
>JALSLT010000025.1 GCA_026988135.1 Desulfurobacterium sp. | reverse complement strand
AAATTTTCAAAGGGGTATGGTAGTTTGTTTAAATTTCGTATAGAATTCCCATTTATAAAAATGAACCTTCTTTATGAAAGGAGAAACTGCTATGGCAGCTAAAGATTTTACTTTGGGTAATGATGAGTTTTTTATTAGTGAAGATATTGATAGTGTTGAAGGGGTATCTGAATCAGTTGCTTCTATTGATGATAGTGCGGTTTTGAGTTCGGAAATAGATCCTTCTCTTATAGAGTCTTTTGTTCCCGATAAGGATTCTCTAGATGCTTTTTTAAAAGCCATATCAAAGATTCCTCTTTTAAATAGGGAAGAGGAGCTTGAATATGCTAAAAAAGCTAAATCCGGGGATCAGAAAGCTCTGAAAAAATTGGTTGAATCCAATCTGAGATTTGTTGTCAGTGTTGCCAAAAAATATCTTGGATGTGGTCTTCCTTTACATGATCTTATAGCGGAAGGAATTTTAGGTCTTATTGAAGCTGCGAGACGTTTTGATCCTGATAAAGGAGTTAAGTTTATTTCATATGCCGTGTGGTGGATAAGACAGTCTATTATGCAAGCGCTCGCCCAACAAACTGGTGCAGTGAAGATTCCTGTTAAACAGGCGGTTCTTGTTAATAAAATAACTCGTTCTTATGGAGAGCTTTTAAAAAAGCTTGGAAGAGAGCCTAAAACCGAAGAGCTTGCCAAATATCTTGGCATGGAATCTAAAGATATAGAAAGACTTCTTACTGTTTGTCAGGTCCCCCTTTCCCTTGATACTCCCGTTGGGGATGAAGAAGATACTACTTTTAAAGATTTTTTGAAAGGGGAAGGTACGGCTGAGGTTGAGGAGAAAGTTGTTCAAGAAGAACTCCGTCATAGTATCGGAGAAATGTTAGAGCAACTTACTCCCCAAGAAAAGAGGATTATAATAATGCGTTTCGGTATTGATGGGAATGACCCTAAAACATTAAGAGAGATAGGGGAAAAGTTGGGTATTTCTAGGGAAAGAGTGAGACAACTTGAAACAAGAGCTAAGAAGAAGATGAAAGATTATGCGTTAAAAAAGAAGCTTAATGTATTTTTAAATTGAAACACTATAGTGTTTGTTCCGTTTTGGTTTTTGTTCTTTAGATGTGTGGTTTTTCGGGTGTTTTTGTTTAGATATCTTCTTCCCCACTTTTTTCTAAGCTTACCAACTGAAAGTGGTAAGCTTTCAGTTGGTAACGGATTGAAATTTTATCTTTTACTATTTGTTTTTTGTTAAGTTTACACTACTTTTAAGCTGTGAAATTTCTTCTTCTGTTAAGAATCTGTATTCGCCGGTATGAAGTTTTCCAAGCAAAAGGTTTCCAAAGCTTATTCTTTTTAGATAGATAACCGGATTGCCAACTTTTTCAAACATCCTTTTTACCTGGTGGTACTTCCCTTCCTTTATCTCAATTTCCAATTCACTTGTTTTTTTATTGTTTTTTAGGACGGTAACTTGCGCAGGTTTGGTTTTGAAATCTCCAAGGTCTATTCCTTCATTAAGTTTTTCTCTGTTTCTTTCGGAAAGCTCTCCTTCAATGATGACAAAGTATTTTTTCGGTACTTTCCATTTCGGGTGCGTTAGTCTGTGGGCAAGTTCTCCATCGTTTGTTATAAATAGTAATCCTTCGGTATCCTTATCAAGTCTTCCCACAGGGAAAAGCTTTTCAAAACGAGGAATATCAGATACAAGTTCCATAACAGTCATCTCTTTATCTTTGGTGGATGTTATATATCCTGAAGGTTTGTTGAGAATAACGTAGATATCTTTAATATAATTTGCCGGTTTTCCTTCAACTTCGACGTTAGTTGAGTTTATATCGATTTTAATAGAAGGATCTTTTATCTCTTTGCCGTTTACAATAACATAGCCCTTCTTAATGAGTTTTTTTACCTCTTTTCTGGTTCCGAATCCCGATTCAGCTAATAGTCTGTCAAGACGGATTTTAGAATCCATAGCCAAACCTTCTAAGGTAATCGACTCTATTTCTCCAGTCCTCTTTTACTTTAACCCAAAGTCTAAGGTAGATTTTTTTTCCAAGAATTTGTTCGAGTTCTTCTCGTGCTAAACTTCCGATTTTCTTGAGTTTTTGTCCTTTTTTACCGATTATTATTGCTTTTTGAGAGGATCTTTCAACAATTATGTCCGCATCTATTATAAGTATGTCAGGATTTCTATCTCCCGGCTGGATGTTTACAACATTCACCGTAACGGCATGAGGAATTTCTTGAGAAGTTAAAAGCATCGCTTTTTCTCTTATTATTTCTGCTACGTGTTGCTTTAGAGGCATATCCGTTAGCATGTTATCTTCATAATATTTCGGACCTTCCGGAAGATTTGTTGCTATTAGTTCAAGTAAACGGTTTAGGTTGGAACCCTTTGTTGCCGAGACAGGAATTATTTCATCTACAAATGAATACTTCCCGGATATTTCTTCTATCAAGGGAAGGAGGTTCTCTTTCGGAACACCGTCAATTTTATTTATTACAATAAAAACCTTTGTCTCTTTTCTTTTTTCTTCTCTTATTCTTTCGAGGATTCTTTTATCATCAGGGCTTAATCCGGATCGTGCATCCAAAATGAGGAGAATTATGTCCGCATCAGGTATGACACTGAATGCGATTTCATTCATATACTTGTTAAGTTCAAATTTTTCTCTGTGAATTCCTGGAGTATCCAGAAATACTATCTGTGCATTGTCCAGATGTTTTACGCCTATGATTCGATGTCTTGTTGTTTGAGGTCTGTTTGTTACTATTGCAACTTTTGTTCCTAAAATACTATTTAAAAGTGTTGATTTTCCTGCGTTGGGTTTTCCGAGTATTGCCACGTATCCGGATTTAAATGGCTGCTCGCTCAATATTTCCTCCTGATTTTCTATATCGATTTGAGGTCTAATTTAATCTGTTTTTTTAGTTCTTCAATAGATGAAAATTTCCTTTCGGACCTTATGAAGTTTAGGAATTCAATTTTTATTTTTTCTGTAGGGTGGATTGTGATATTTTTGTTCGGGATGTGAATTTCCAGAAGCTCATTTTTGCCGTCAACAGTAGGTCTTATTCCGAAGTTGCCGATTCCAATATGTTCTATTTCGTTAATATGAAATATTATTTTATAAACTCCATAGGGTATGAGCAGCTGTTTTTGAGGTTTTATGTTTATTGTCGGAAATCCTATTTTTTTCCCAAGACCTTGTCCTTTTTTTATTTTTCCTGTTGTGAAAAAAGGAAATCCAAGAAGGTTTTTTGCTTTCTCAACTTTTCCAATGGATAAAAGTCTTTTTATCCGTGATGTGCTAATTTTTTCCCCATTTTCTTTAACAGGTTCGATTGTTATTACATCAATTCCATATGTTTTTCCCAGTTTTCCGGCTAATTTGACATCACCCTGGCGATTTTTTCCAAACTTCCAGTCTGTTCCTACAACAAGAACAGAGTAGTTGAGTTTTCTTAAAAGAGAGAAAAACTCTTCCGGAAGAAGGTTTTTTATTGTTTTAAACGGTAAATTTATAAGTTTTATTTCAAACAGATCGGCAAGAATTTTTCGCTCATCGATAGTAAATAGTGGATATCGTTTTTCCTTAAAGGGCCATATAGAGATAATTTCGGCAGTACCGTATTTTTTTGCTGTTTTTATTAATTTTTGATGTCCCTTGTGGAAACTT
>JALSLT010000024.1 GCA_026988135.1 Desulfurobacterium sp. | reverse complement strand
AGGATTACCTGAGAAAGTTACTTTATAACCTGCAGGAGGATTTTCAGAAGCCCTAAATACAATCCCTACACCTTTATATCCTCCGGCTGTATGGTCAAACTTTATATCAAAATTTTTATATAATCTTCCAGCAAGACACATTTTAGCTGAACCCATTAACTCCGCAACTTTCCCTATACGTCCATCCTTCTGCACAACCTGAACAATCTTAACATCTTTCCCCTGCCATGGACCAAAAGGAATCATTTGACCAAGACCATACGATTCAAAATCCTCTTTAAACACTTTTCCTATTGTTGTTTCAGGTTTAACTTCAGAACCTGCCGGCTGTGTTTGAGAAATCGTAGCAGCTGGCACAGGCCTACCGGTTGAAGAATATCTATAATAATCTTCCGGAACATTTGCAGATATCGCTTTTACAGCATTGTCTATCATAACCATAACGGCTTTTTCCATCGGAGTATTTTTATACTCTTCAAGACCACCACCAAGTGGAACTATCCCGAAAATTCCTCCTCCAATACCACCAACACTAAAACTTGATGCTTTCCCCTCAACCCTCGTCGAACTTAAAATTCTCCCGGTTCTGACATCAACAAGCTTAATTATTGCAGCAACATAAGCATTCTTCTTTCCGATTTTTACCCCTCCGACAAGAGGTACTTTAGGAAGAAATCCACCAACTCCCACTCCAAAACCACCGGCATCAGGTTCAAAAGCCACAATAGCTCCTGTAACAGCTATATCAGCCCTTTCAAAGGGGCCACCGGCAGGACCAACGGGAACACCAAAACTTTGTTCTTTTTGAATTTCAGAAATCTCATCTCCTCTTTCAAGAACTATAAACCTCCCGCTCTGCATCAAAGCATCCTGAAGCATTTCGGAAATACCACTTCCTATCTGTCCTGAACATTTAGCAGCCTTACACTTAAAGCTTAAAACAGCTACACGAGCCTTTTTCCCTCTATACATGGCCACTTTATTGATATTCCCGGGTGTTATTCTTACAGATGTTGTTGTTCCGGACGTACAACCGGCTAAAAAAGAAAGGGCCACCAAAGAACTAATAATTAAGCGTTTTCTCATCTCTCCTCCATAAAAAATGTTAATTAACGGAGATATACCACTAAAAGAAAAACCGCCCACAACTTTATTCTATAAAAAAAATATATTAACAATCAACTACTTTGGTTTTCTCTTAATAGACAACCATAACCACCCACAAATAGCCATTACACCGGAAATAAATAAAACAAGAGAATGAAAGTAAACAGCATAAGGTAAAGCTTTTCCGGGATTTATACCAATAAGAGAAAATCCGCCGACCATTCCTGCCTCGAAAGTTCCGAACCCACCAAAGCTATGAATAGGCAAAACAGTTGTAAGCTCGGCAAAGGTGGAAACGAAAATAGTCTTAAAAAATCCAATATCAAGATGAGCAGCTTTTAAAATCAACATAAATGCTGTAAATTTCAAACTCCATATAAGAATTGAAAAAAGAAACATCATAACAAGCTTATCTATCTTTACGAACATAGTGGAAACTAGCAAAATCTTTTCAAAAAAAGGAATCTTTTCCTTAAAAAAGTGAAGTATTTTATAAGAAAGGAACAGAAGAACCCCCATTATTAGTACAGCTATTATAGGGAAAAATATCAATTTTCTGTCAGAAAAAGAAACGAAAAAAAGAGAAGAGAGAAAAAGAAATGAAAGAGAAAAAAGATCGAAAATTCGTGCACCTAAAAGGACTACAGACGATTTTGTCATTTCAATATTAAAAAGTTTTTTCAATATTATCGGGAATGAGGTTTCACCTGAACGAAACGGCATTATATTGTTGAAAAAAGTGTGAACACCTATTACAGAAAACATATTCCAAATAGAAACCTCATCTATATAAAGTTTTAATCTGAGAGCTCTAAGAAAATAAACAACCAAATAAACTAAAAATGCCAGAGAAGCCAAAGAATAGTCCACTGTCTTTAACATTAAGGCAAGTTGTGTAAAAACATTAAATTTATAGAGCACATAAAGAAAAACAGCAAAAATAAAGAACGATATTACTAAATTACTTTTCTTCACCGTTTAGAACTCTCCTTATCACATACGGTTTTTTCTCCTGAGATTCATAATAAATTCTCATTAAAATTTCACTTATTATCCCTGTTGTAAGCATCTGAAGACCTGAAATAACACACATAACAGAAATTATTAACAGTGGCCTGCCACCTATGGGATTACCCAAAAGTTTTATTCCCATTAGATATAAAAAAGAAACAAGCCCGACAAAAAGAAGAAAAAGTCCTATCCCTCCGAAAAAGTGAATAGGTTTCTGCATATATTTTTTGACAAACCAGACATAGAAAAGGTCAACTATAACTTTAAATGTCCTTGAAATTCCATACTTTGATTTACCATATTTCCGAGGATGGTGTTCAACCGGAATCTCTATTATCTTATTAGGAGAAGTTACCGTAGAAACCACCGCAGGAATAAACCTGTGCATCTCCCCATATAAACGAACTTTTTTAATAACATCACCTCTATAAGCCTTCAAAGAGCAACCGTAATCATGAATCTTTACCCCTGTAAGTTTACCTATCAACCAATTTGCAATTTTCGACGGAATCTTCCTTGATATAGTTGCATCTTTTCTGTTTTTTCGCCACCCACTCACAACATCATAACCTTCATCAATCTTTTCAAGCAGACGGGGAATATCAACAGGATCATTCTGAAGATCTCCATCCATTGTAATAATCACATCACCCGACGCGATATCCATTCCAGCCATCATTGCAGGAGTTTGCCCAAAATTTCTTGCAAACTCAACAACCTTAACAGTCGAGTCTTTTTTTACAATTTCTTCCAATTTTTCAACAGTTCTATCGGCGCTTCCATCGTCAACCAAAATTATTTCATAATCATTAGAAAATTTCTCAAGAACTTCTTTCACTCTCGAGTAAAGCTCTTCAACATTTTCCTCCTCATTATAAAGAGGAACAACTATAGAAATCTTCCGCTTTTCAGTCATCTCTTCTCTCCATTTTTAGATACGAATTTTTCAGCAGACCAAATTATATCAATGTGTTATATAATTTCTCTGTGAAATGTATGGAGGTTTGAATTGAAATTCAAGAAACTTTTCAAATGTTCCAACTGCGGGAACATAGGTGAATTTGAATATATAAGCTCGAGAAATATAAATAAGAACGGCGAAGTTCAGGATATTGTAGGAGATAAAGAGTGTTGGGTAAGTTATTTCAAGTGTCCCGAATGTAAAATAATAGATATAGAAATCTATCCCGCAGGAGAAACCCCGTATATTCCAAAAAAGTTTTTCAAAGAGGTAATAACAGATGAAAAGGAAAATTCCGCTAACATTAAAAAAAATTCCTAAAATAGATGGAAAAACCCTTAAACTGTTTATGCTTATTTTTTTTATAGCCGGAATTATCAATATGTGGCTATTTACTTTACGACACGAAGAGCCCCGTAGAGGAATAGTCGCTCTTGAAATGCTCTTTCGCCATAATTTTTTTCAACCCACCGTTCTAATGCAACCGTACTTCAAAAAACCTCCTTTGCACAACTGGATAATAACTTTGTTTTCATTTCTTAACACAAAAATGATTAGCGAATTCACCATGAGACTACCCTCTCTTATTGCTACTATTTTGACAGGTACCGGAATATATCTGTTTGCAAAAAAGTTTCTAAAAGAAAAAGTTGCTGTTTTCTCTTCTATAATTTTTATAACGACAGGACTTGTGCTGATTGAATACTCTACAAAATGTGAACCGGACATGTTGTTTACATTTTTCGTATTCCTATCAATAACCACTTGGTATATCCTATCATGTGAAAAAAAAGAGATTCTCGCATGGATATTCGGATATTTTTTCACATCTTTGTCTCTACTAACAAAAGGACTTCCGGGAGCAGCTTTTTTCATAATATCGACTTTCTCCATTCTTTTTATAAGAAAAGAGCTTAAAAAATTTTTTTCACCTGCACATTTCATAGGACTAATAATAGGGATAACACCTTTTGCATTATGGATATTAGCTGTCTCTCCGGAAAAAGCGATAATAACTCTCTGGAAAGAATCAGCTAACAGAACTGCCATTGCAAATTCGATAATTAAAGTATTAGCAGGTATTATTCTATTTTTTCCAAAACTATTCTACGCTTTGGTTCCATGGTCAGTTATAGTGATACTTGAAAGTTATAAAACACAGGAAAAAATTAAAAAGGCACTCAATCATCCGTTTTTAAAAGAAATTCTTCTTATAATAGGAAGCAACATGATTATTTATATTTTTTCCCCAGGCACCCGAATTAGATACTTAATTCCAATTTTTCCTTTCATCTCAATATTATTCGCATATATCCTATCTGAGAAGAAAGTATCTTTTAAAAGAGGAGTAGGAACCATCCAACTTCTAATGGATATCTTGCTTTTTATAGGAATAATCGGAACAATATGGCTAACGCTTAGAACAGATATTGCTTTGAACGCAACTGTATTTTTTCTTATAATATCTTATCTTACCTATTTTTATTATATGAAAAGAATAGATTTAACCAATTTTATTCTGATAGTCGGTTGCGCGCTTCTCATTATAAGAGGTTTTTACAGCAGTTATTATCTATCGGTAGGTGAATTTAAAAGACCTAATTATAGAAAAGTTTCACGGGAAATAGCACACCTTACGAAAAAGAATCCTCTTTATACAATAACTCCGGACACAAAACTCGGATTTTACATAGAAAAGGTAAGACAAATACCTCTTCCATTAAAAAAATACGGGAATATCCCCAAAAACAGCTACTTTATATCCGAAGGAAAAAAAGAAGGTGAAACAGTTAAAAAATTTAAACTCGGAGAAAAAACCTTTTACCTCTGTCAAAAGAAATAAATTGAGGTGTTTTTCATGAAAACAATTAAGGTTAAAGTATTTAGAAAACAGGATGAAATTCACAGATACGATACATATACCGTAACTTGCAAAAAAGGACAAACAATACTGGATTTACTATTTCATATTAAAGAAAATTTAGATGAAACGCTATCTTTCAGAGCATTCTGCAGGAGCGGCATATGCGGTTCTTGCGCATTGAAAGTTAACGGACACCCTGTCCTCGCATGTAGAACTCAAGTTAAGACTATTCTTGACAAAGGTCCTTCAAACAAACTTATTATAGAACCACTTGACGGATTCAAAATAATTAAAGACTTAATAGTAGATATAGAAGGAAAACAAGAAGTTCTTAAAAGATTTGAATTATGGTTAGAAGAAAAAAAACCACCGAAAAATAAGGAATTTAAAGTCCTTCGGGAAGAGGCGAAAAAGTACGGCAAAGAAACCGATTGCATATTGTGCCTTACGTGTTGCAGTGTATGTGAAACGTTAAAAGAAAATACACCTTTTGCAGGACCTTTCGCTTTTGTCAGAACATACAGATTCATAGTGGACAGTAGAGAAAAAGATGAGAAAAAGAAAGAGAGACTGGAAACCAGCATTAACGCCTCTATCTGGTCATGCGTCCAGTGTCAGAAGTGCGTAGCTTTCTGTCCAAAAGAGATAGCACCGGCACAGGATATTCAAAAAATCAGAAAAGAAACGATAAAAGCTGGTTATACAGAAACTCCAGGTGCACGTAAATTATCACATTACCTGAACTGGGTTTATGCAACAGGACAGATAAATAGGCTGTATCTTCCTCTTGATGTGTATGATAATGAAAAAGCTGTCCGTGAATTTATCAATTTCTGTAAAGAACACGGAGTTAAAATCTGGGAAATCCCCCACCTTCCCGATGGCTTTTTAGCATTAAGGGACCTCATAGTACGGGCATTAATAAAGGATGGAGATATTGAAAATATAGACTTTAAAAAGATAAGAAAAATAGATGAAAAGATAGAAAAACTCCTGAAAGGAGATAGTAAATGCGAATAGGTTTTTATAGAGGTTGCTGTTTTCAGGGACTTGATTTTGTTTTGCTTGATGTAATAAAAAGGGTCTTTTCTGTATTTGGAGTTGAACTTCCTGAAGTAAGAAAGACAATCTGCTGTGGTGGAAATGTTATAGATGAAGAAAGTAGATTTCTATCAACAATAATAAACGCAAGGAACATCGCAGCAGCTGAAAAAGAGAACCTTGACCTGTTAATAAGCTGTAATACATGTTTCATGGTAATTAATCGTGCAAAAAAACTTTTAGATAACAACGATGAAACAAAAGAAAAAGTTAATAAAATCCTTAAAGAAGAAAACTTGCTGTATAAAGGTGAAAGAAAAATATGGCATCTGCTGCCTTTTATTGTAGAAAAAATAGGATTTGAAAAGCTTTCGAAAAAAACAAAGGTAAAATTACCATACAGATTTGCCCCTTATTACGGCTGCCATCTTAAATATCCTGAAAAAATTGTAAAAGATGGAAGTATTGAAAGAATCATAGAATTATGTGGGGGAACACAAATACATTATCAAGAGGAAGACACCTGCTGTGGCTACCATTCAATTTATACAGACAAAGCAACATCTCTTAAAAAGATAAAAAGAATAGTTGACAGTATAAAAGAAGCAGAAGCCGAATTTATAGTTACTCCATGCCCCTTGTGCTTCAAAGGGTTCGATATGTTACAAAAAGAAGCCAAAGTTAAAACAGCAATCCCGGTTCTGTTCCTACCGGAGCTTATAGCTCTTTCCCTTGGATTCTCCCATAAAGATTCAGGAATAACCTACCACAAGATTCCAGTAAAACTATAGAATCCCGCCATCCAGCGGGATTCTAATTATTCATCCTTTAAAGGCCCGACAATAGCTATAAATGCAGTAAGAATACCCCACGCTTTAGCAGCAAGTGCAAGTGCCTCCATAATAACCCCCAAATATTAAGTTTATTTAAATTTATCAACTATCCTTTTATATGTCAAACACTTAAAACTCCTTTAAATTCAAAATGCTATACTTTGGCAGTAAAAACAACGCAAAGGAGAAACATGCGAAAGGATATAAAGTTTTTCATAAATATTTTAAAAAAAGATTGGAAACTGGTTACTTTGGCAATATTTGGCTCTATCCTTGAATCTATAGGACTTGCAGGTCTTGCATATATCGTAAAAAACGTTGTTGATGATGTCTTTATAGCCAAAAGTTACGAAAAACTTGTTATAGTCGTATCCATACTTCTGCTTCTTGCTGTCTCAAAACAGATAGGTTTTTTTCTCAAAAACTACATCTATCCCCTTGTAATTTTTAAATCGATAAAAGATTTACGAAAAAAGATGTATAAAAAAATAATAAACGCTGAGCCATCTTTTTTAAGAAAAATATCTCCCGGAGATATTATAAGCAGGGCAACTTCAGATCTTGAAAAATTTGCAGAAATATCCTCAACTATAGGAACAAATATAATAACTGAAATATTCACTGTAATAGGAATTGTTGTAGTGCTTATCTACAGAGACTGGAGAATGTTTCTTATTTTTACTGTAATAATCCCTTTTCTAAGTCTTGCATTAGATTACCTTGGAAACAAAAGGAAAAAATACTCCCAGAAACAGCAGGAAAGCTTTTCAGATTACATACAACACCTTAACCAGATAATTTCAGGCTTTGAAGTTGTAAAACTGTTTAAAAAAACCGCCTTTTTCAAAGTTTTCAATAAAATAAACGAAACTCTTTTTGAAAGGCAGAAAAAAAGCAAATTTTACGAAACGGTTTATCTATCAACAACAGAAATCTTAGCATACGCTGCCACAGGTGGAATAATATTCTACGGCGGAATAAGAATTATAAAAGGAGAAATAACACCGGGGGATTTCTTCTCCTTCCTTGGGGGAGTTCTAATAATTATAAACTCAATGCAGATTCTTCAAAGAGGCATCATAAATCTAAAAGCTCTATCCCCTGTAATTGAAAGAATCCAGTTTATTCTCAATATTCCCGAAGAAAAGGATACAGGAAAACAATTTAACAGTCTCAAAGACAAAATTCAGTATAAAAATGTAAACGTCATCATAGGGAATAACCACATTTTGAAAGACATAAACTTAACAGTTAACAAAGGGGAAAAACTCGGAATAGTTGGATTAACCGGTTCAGGTAAATCAACCCTTGTGAAAATTCTTCCAGGACTTGTTAAAGAGTACACAGGAGAAGTTCTTATAGCCGGAACCGAGCTAAAAGAATATTCTCTTTCAAGTATAAGAGACAGAATAGGCATGATATCCCAGGAAGTGTTTATCTTTAACGATACACTCAGGAATAACCTTTTAGTGGCCAAACCTGGCGCAACAGATGAGGAGCTTATAGAAGTCCTTAAAAAGGCAAAAGCTGACTTTGCTTTTAAACTTGAATACGGCCTTGATACAGTGCTTGGTGAGAAAGGGTCAAGACTTTCCGGTGGAGAACGGCAAAGAATAGCAATAGCAAGAATATTCCTTAAAAACCCGGATATCCTCATAATTGACGAAGCTACATCAGCCCTTGATGTAGAAACGGAAGATTACGTAATGGAAGAGATAAAAAACCACTTTAAAAATAAAACAATTCTTATGATAACCCATAGATTAAAAACTCTGAAAATAATAGACAAAATTGTAGTAATGGAAAACGGTAAAATTGTGGAAGAAGGGACAAAAAATGAGCTTATTGCAAGAAGGGGAGCTTTTTATAAATTTTCCACAATATCAGAAATTGAAAGTTAAAAGGAGGTTAAATGCTCCCTCTGCTTTTTGTAATTTTTCTAATACTTCTTCTCTCTTTCTATCTTGACATAAGATCTGTAAAAAAAATAAAAAAATTGGAAAAAGGGCTTTCAGATAAAGCTGAAATTTCAAACAACATCTATAAATACAACATTGCAATCCATATTCATACACAGTTTTCAAGGGATTCCCTTGGAAAACCCTCCGACATAAAAAAAGCGATGGAAATTAGCTCTATAGATTACGCATTTATAACAGACCACGACAACGACAACTTTAAATTTTTTGAAGATGAAAAAACGATAACAGGGATTGAAAAGAACACGCCGTCAGGAAGGCTTCTACTTCTTGGGAACAAAATTCCCGTTATATCCCACCCAAACAATTTTGAATTTGAGCACTATAAATGGAAAGGAGATTTCAAAGAAGGCCATCTATACGAAATTATAAACATAAAAGATGCAATCGTATGGAATAAACCTCTTACAATAGCTACACTTATTAAAAATATCCTTTTCTGGCCCTTCACAAAAAATCTCTTGAGAAAGTGGAGCTCTCTTATACCCCTTGAAACGTGGAGTAAACTTTACACAGAAAGGGCAAAAAGGCTTAAAATTATCGGTGGGCTTGATATCCATATAAAAGCGGTATATCAGGAGCACACCCACGGAACCTTAATTCCATCCTACATAAGCGGATTTAGATGGCTCATAAACAAAGTCTATTCCCGAAAACCCATAGAAAATAAAGAGTCAATAATGGAAGCGATACAAAACGGAAACCTTTACGTATCAATTAACAACTTTGAAGGAGATTTTATATGCAAAAAAGACGATAAATTTTTTCTGCCGGGAGAGATTGCTCTTTTAAATTCCACCTTAAACGTCTCTATAAAAAAGGAAAAAACACTAAAATTTGTCAAAAAAGATAGCATTCCCATAAAAGTTACAGAAAAAGAAAATTTTTCCCTGAAACTTTCAGAGGAAGGTTTTTATCATGTTGAAATTTATGAGTACGATTTCAAAATAGGAAATATCTATTTTGGAGTAAGACCTGTCGCCATAACAAACTCCTTCGAGGTAACAAAATGAAAAAAAAGAAAGATAGACTGTTTCCCCCGGACTGGGAAATGAAAATGAAGTGGAACGTAAAACTTTTCAGAAAAATAAACAACATAAATATAGAGAAATTAAACACGTTTTATAAATACTTTTTCCGTCTTGGAAAAACCTACTCCCTCCCTCTGTTTTACCCCATCTTCTACATTGCCGGAGGGAAAAAGGCTGTCATCCACCTCACACTATCCATGATTTTCACGGGTATCCTTATGCCTTTAATTAAATACACGTTTAAACACTACAGACCATCAAAACTGATGGAAAATGTAAAACTCCTTGAACAGGTAACCCTGAAAAGCTTCCCTTCTGCAGATTCCGCTTTTGCATTTACACTACTTGGCTCAATAATATTTTACGGAAATCCACTCCTGATACTTATATTTACAATCTACGCAATAGTAATAGGAATAGGAAGAGTATATATGGGTGCCCATTTTCCATTTGACGTTTCAGTGGGAGGGTTAATCGGTTTCCTCTCAGGTGTATCAGGATATTTTATAGTTTCCCACTACTTTACCTTTATAAGGTAAATACCGTTTTTGTGATAAATTATTTCATAGAGTTTTATATTTTTTAGCTTTGAAACTTTAGTTAAAACAATATCTCCCTTTTTTGGTTTTCTCTTTTCAACAAGCCTTTCAGAATAAACAATAAAACTTGGCACATTTAAACCGTACATAACAACCTTGTACCCTTTTTCCTTTGCAATTAACGCAGCCTCCTTTATAGGAAGCTGCACAACATTAGCGTAAGATGGTGCAACAACATAATTTACAGCAAAAAGAAATGAAAAAGAGACAATAAAAAGTTTCAATGTTTTATCCAGTTTGAGAAAAGGCACAGCTAAAATTATTCCTGCACAAACAGCTATTAAAACTCTATACGTGAAATTGAAATACTCAGGAACTCCATCAAGCAAAGCTTTTACGTACAAATCATTAACAAACTGTTTTGAAAAAACGGCAATATCAGGAAAGAAAAATAGGAAAACCACAAAGATTAAAGGTGGAAGTACAAGCTTTATATCAACCCTTTCATAAAATCTTTCAAATATAACCCCCATAAATATAAAAGCGGGAGTATATCCGTAAATCACATAATGGGGCAACTTTGTGCCTGAAAATGAGAAAAAGAGAAAAACGAAGAGAAACCAGACAGCAAGAAACAGACCTATCTCCTTATACAAAAACTCCCTTATCCGTTTTAAAAAAGATAAAAAGATAGTGGTAAAGGGAAGTAAACCAATGAGAATCACCGGTACATAATAAAAAAAACTGCCACTATGTTTTTCTAAAGGCTTTTCAAACCGCTCAAGGTTATGTTTTAGAAAAAATCCTCTTATAAAGTTCATTCCCTGGTCAAGATATTCAAGAATATACCACGGAAATGCAACTGCGGAAAAAATGGCTATTCCCTTTAAATCAAATACTGCTTTAAAAAACTGCCCAAGATTCCCTGTAAAAACGGAATAAAAAAAGAATGTTGCAAGAGGAATCAGTATTGCTACAGGCCCTTTTGTTAACGTCCCAAACCCTATGAAAAGAAAGGTGAGATAAAGGTAGCTATCTTCTTTTCTTTCAATAAACATCCACAGAGAAAACATTGAAAAAGCTATAAACATATTAAGCAGTGCATCTGCAATCGCAGCCTTTGCTATCATGTTTATTTGGAGGGAAGAAACCATAAAAAGCGTGGAAAAAAATGCACTTTTTCTGCCAAAATATTTTCTTGTAAAGAAATAAATTCCTGCTGCCCAAAAAACAGCCGCTACAGCGGAAGGAAACCTGAATGCAAACTCGTTAAAGCCGAAAATCTTAACACTTAAAGCCTGAAGCCAGTATATCAGAATCGGTTTATCAAACCTTGGAACACCGTTAAGATACGTAGTAATGTAATTACCTGAAACAAGCATCTCTCTTGTAGCTTCACTGAAAGCACCCTCATCAAGATCAAAAAGAGGGTAAAGATTAAGAGGAAAAACAAAGGCAATAAAAGTAAGAGGAATCAAAAAATAATCAATAAAATTTTTACTATCTCTCATAAAATCTCCTGATATCAACCTATATCAACAAAGTCGGAACTTCCCGAAAATTTATAATTTATAAGTTCCTTCAAATTTTCAAACCCTTCAAGTTTAGGATTACTTTCAACAAGAGAAAAGGCATCTTCTCTCGCTTCCTTTAAAATCTCAAAATCCCTGCCCAAATCTGCAATACGAAACTCCCCATCTCCAGACTGCCTTGTCCCTGCAAGCTCCCCGGGACCCCTGAAAGCAAGGTCAGCCTCGGCAACCTTAAAGCCGTCATTAGTACTTTCAAGAATTTTCAGTCTCTTAATAGAATCCTCTCCAACCGTCCTTTTAGTAACGAGAAAACAGTAGGAAGGTCTATCACTTCTTCCAACTCGTCCCCTTAGCTGGTGGAGCTGAGCAAGTCCAAACCTTTCCGCATGCTCTACAACCATTACAGTGGCTTCTGGAACATCAACCCCAACTTCTATAACCGTTGTTGAAATAAGCACCTGATATTCTCCCGCTTTAAACTTTTCCATAACCATATCTTTTTCATCCTGCTTCATCTTTCCGTGTAAAAGCCCAACCTGAATTCTTTTAAGCCGCTCCTGCCAGAAATGATACATCTCAGTTGCCGCTTTAAGCTCCATCTTTTCAGACTCTTCAACAAGCGGGTAAACAACGTAAACCCTGTTCCCCTTTTCAAGCTCTTTTTTCAAAAAAGAGACTACCTTATCTACCTCATCTTCAAACACTATCTTTGTTTTTACAGGCTTCCTTCCTGCCGGAAGTTCATCAATAATAGAAATATCAAGGTCCCCATAGGCTGTTAAAGCAAGTGTCCGCGGTATAGGAGTAGCCGTCATAACAAGAAAATCGGGCTGCTTGCCTTTATTTTTAAGTTCAGCTCTCTGCTTTACACCAAACCGGTGCTGTTCATCAATTATCACAAGACCAAGGTTTTTAAATTCAACTTTATTCTGAATCAAAGCGTGAGTTCCGACAACTACTTGAAAATATCCGCTCTTTATAGCTTTAAGCATCGTATTTTTCTCTTTCTGCGTCATACTTCCGGTTAAAATCCCGACTCTAATCCCAAAAGGAGATAAAAACTCTTCAAACTTCCTAAAATGCTGACTCGCAAGAATTTCTGTTGGCGCCATAACTGCCACCTGATACCCACTTTTAACAGCAAAAAAAGCAGATGCAGCTGCCACAACAGTCTTTCCACTTCCAACATCTCCTTGAACAAGTCTGCTCATAGGCTCTTCTCTCTTCATATCGCTTACAATTTCAGAAAGAACCTTCTCTTGAGCTTTTGTCAACGAAAAAGGAAGATATTCTTTAAATTCTTTAATAACTTTTTCATTAACAGAGAATACAATACCTTTTTCTTTCTTCATTTTCCTCTTTAAAACAGCAAGCATTATTTGAAAAGAAAAAAATTCGTCATATATCAATCTTTTTTGACAGGAAGCCACAAACCTCCTCAACTCATCTGTATTAGAAGATGGAAAATGGATATCCCAAAGAGCCTGATCAATCTCAGGCAATCCTCTTTTTTCAAGAATATCTTTAGGAATATATTCAGGAATTCGGGGAGCAGCATTTTCAACAAGTTTTGATATATCCCATCTCACAAGATGCTGTTTTAACCCTTCGGAAATATGATAAACAGGCAAAACAACACCCACTTTTTCCAACCTCCTTCCCGGCTCATAAATCTCAATTTCAGGATGAACCATTGTAAAAGAAAGACCACTCTTTTTTACTTTTCCAAAGGCAAGAACATCTTTTTTAAAATCTCTGGCACCGGAAAAAAGCTTTTTATAGAAACCAAAAACTCTTGGTCTCAAAAAAAGCAATGTAATCCTTCCATGATTATCATAAAGAATCACTTTTAAAAGCTTCTTACCTCTTCTTGTTACCGATTCAACAAAATCAACAACCCTCCCTTTTATAAGAGCCGTTTCACCATCCTTCAAAAAATTCAAAGACGTAATCGATGTTCTATCCTCATACCTATAAGGAAAATAAAAAAGACCATCAAAAATTGTCTCAATACCCAATTTCCTTAAACGCTTCACACTACTATCTTTAAGAGATTTCACAGTTGTAACAGACTGAAAAAAAGCTTTTAGCGGATATTTGTCCAATTTTTTAAAACCTCTTTTCTCCGAAGAAACCACCTTCTCTTTTCTCCTATCTATCTCCTCCTCTATTTCATCCCCGGAAAATTTCAAAATAAAAACTGCATGAAGCTCTTTCATCAATCTCTTTTTCTGCTCCTCCGTCAACAGATCATAATCTTTAAGATATCCCTCCACCTTAACAACAAAATCTTTCTTCTTCCCGGACAAAAAAGGCTTTAACTTCTTCAGAAACAAAAGAAGAGTTTTTTCCGGGTCTCTAACTCTGCTAAAATATTTAAAATCATCTTTCACAAGAAGCGTTAACACTCTTTTGATATTTTCAAGAACTTCCTTCATAAACAATTTCCTCTCAGGTGGTATAATCCAACTACCAGTTTAGCAAATTTTGAGGAATTCCACCGTGAAAAAAACTATAATATTTTTAAGCTTCATCACCCTCTCGGGATGTGCCACAACAACAAAGAAAGACAACCCCTATTTCTCTCAACAAAAACGGGTAGAGAAAATCGAAACAGAAAAGAAAGAAACGGTACCCGAGGACTTCATTCAATATTACTTTAGTTACTCCATAGCAAAAAGAAAAGGGGAAATTAAAAGAGCAAAAGAGTACCTCGAAAAAGCTATAAAACTTGCTCCGGAAAACTCTCAGCTTCTACTTGAAGCAAGCATGTTCTATGCAACTGAAAACAATTTAAAAAAGGCAACGGAATTTGCGAAAAAAGCAATATCAAAAGCAAAAAACACCCAAGAAAGAGAAAAAGCACTCCGATTACTCGGAACTATCTACATAATGGAAGAGGAAAAAGAGAAAGCAATGAAAATCTACGAGGATTTAACCTCTTTTTCCGAAAAACCTCAAGATTACGTCATCTACGGGAAACTTCTTCTACAAAAAAACAAGACAAAAAAGGCAGAAAAAGTTCTTAGAAAAGGAATTAAACTTGACAAAAACAATTCCACACTAAACCTACTTCTCGGATATACTCTCTTCAAAAGAGAAAAATTGAAAGAAAGCTGGAAAATACTCCTCAAAGCAGCAGAACTTGATCCTGAAAACGAAGAAACCTACAAGCTACTTTCGGAAATATACAAAAAGACAAAAAGCGAACAGATTAAAACAGCTCTCGAAAAATTAGCGAAAAAAGAGAACCCTCCTCTTCCTCTTCTGAAAGAACTTGTAAAACTCTACATAATTAATGGGGAAAAAGAAAATGCCGTTAAAACATTAAGCAGAATCGTCAAAAGAGAACCTTATAATCTGAAAACCCTATCGGAAGTTGCCAATAACCTTCTCGGACTAAAAGAGTACAGCAAAGTAATACCTGTAATAGAACGTATCACAAAACTAAACCCCAACAATCCAAACGCATATCTGATTCTCGGCATATCATACGAATTAGCCGGATACAAAAACAAAGCTATCGAAGCTTACGAAAAAGCTCTTGACCTTTTCCCTGAAAATACCACCGTAATAGAACAACTTGCCAATTTATATTTTGAAGTAAAAAAATATGAAGAAGCCAAAGCATACTACGAAAGGCTCTTACAACTAACAAAAAAACCGGATTATCTCCTAAAAATAGCAAAAATTGAAGAAAAAACCGGGAACACTCGGAAAGCCTATAATCTTCTAAAAAAAGAGGTCGAAACCGGTAACAACAAACCGGCAATACTTTTTTACCTTTCCGTTTTATCGGATAAGTTGGGAAAAGAATACGAAACTGTAACTTATCTAAAACAAGTTCTTAAAAAGCACCCTGACAATCCGGTAGCACTTAACTATCTTGCATATATCTACGCAAACAACGGAGAAAACCTAAACGAAGCATTGGAATTGGTCAAAAAAGCGTTGAAACTTCAACCTGAAAACCCTGCGTACCTTGACACCTACGGATGGATACTATTCAAACTGAAACAGTACAAAAAAGCATGTACAATCCTTAAAAAAGCTTATAAATTAAGCAACCACGACCCTGTTATTGAAGAACACCTCGGAGAATGCTATTACTACACAGGAAAATGGCAAATGGCAAAAGAGCTTCTTCAAAAAGCTGTAAACAGAATGATAGCAAATCCCGACAGTATAGACGGAGAAAAAAATATCTTAAAAAGAGCAAAAGAGATACTTGAAAGGCTAAAATAGTTGTAGTTAAAAAATTAGCTCAATAAATTGATTAATGATAAACCGAACAAGGAGGACATAATGAAAAAGGGAACGATTATGTTTATTTTAGGTAGTCTCGTAGGAGCCGGAGCAGCTTACCTTGCCACAACGAGAAAAGAAGAAATAATAGAAAAACTTCAAGAACTCCAGGAACAACTAAGAGACAGCGATCTTCCCGAAAGAGCAAGAAAACTCGTAAAAGAAATCGCCGAAAACATACAAACCTTAGTAATGTCTCCTGAAGAAGAACTAACAGAAGAGGAGAAAAAAGATATTCTGGATGAGGTGGAATCAAAAATACAGAAACTTGAAGAAGCTATAAAAGGAGAAGAAGAAGAAGCTTGAAACTCTCACAACTGATAGAAAATATTAAAGAGATAGAAATTATCCGGCTTAAAGACACCGAAATAACCGGTATAACTGAAGACAGTCGGGACATAAAGCCCGGCTATCTTTTTTTCGCAATAAAAGGATTTCAAACTGACGGACACAAATTCATAAATGACGCTATAAAAAAAGGCAGTGTTGTTATTATAGGAACTGATAGGAAATCTCTAACCAAAATAAGATCTCACAAAAACATCTCTATAATAAGAGCCAAAAACATACGGAAAATTACAGGGTTTATATCACACAAATTCTTCAACGAACCATCGAAGAAATTAAAACTCATAGGAATAACCGGAACAAACGGAAAAACAACAACCTCTTTCATAATTTATAACGTTTTAAAGAAATTAAACATTAAAGCCGGTCTAATAGGAAGCATCTACTATATAACTCCATCAGGAAAAGAAAAAGCCGACAGGACAACTCCTCCACCAGTAAAACTAAACCAACTGCTAAAAAAAATCGTTAAAGAAGACGGAGAATACGGAATTATGGAGGTATCATCCCACTCAATCCTTCTACATAGAATAGAAGGATTAGAATTTTACGGAGGAGTTTTTACAAACCTTTCTCCTGAACATCTTGACTTCCATAATAACATGTATAATTACTTCCTTGCCAAATATCAACTAACAAATTACATAAACAATAACGGAATATTTGCTGTAAACACAGACGACCCGTTCGGAAAAATTTTATACGGCCTTAAAAATGTTCAATGTTTTAGAACGGAAAGTTTTGGAAAAAACGGCAACTTAAAAATTTTGGACGTAAAAACAGCAAACAGATTTTCTGCAATCCAACTTTTAACTACTCACGGAAAAATGAAAATAGAAACAAACCTTAAAGGAATGTTCAACGCTTACAATATAGCAGCAGCAGTTTCAATACTACTTAACATGGAACTTCCTCCGCAACTAATAGAAACAGCATTTAAAAACATTCAAGTTCCGGGAAGATTTGAAGAGATAGCACCGAAAATTTTCATAGACTATGCTCACACTCCCGATGCACTTAAAAAAATACTTAAAACACTAAGGGAGCTCTATCCCAAAGATAAACTAACACTAGTTTTTGGATGCGGAGGAGATAGGGACAGAAACAAACGTCCGCTCATGGGAAAAATAGCATCGGTTTACGCTGACAGAATAATAGTTACCGACGACAACCCAAGATTCGAAAATCCGGAAAGAATAATTTCCGAAATACTAATCGGATGCGACCCTTCCAAAACTATTACTATAAGAGACAGAAAAACAGCCATAGTAACAGCACTCAAAGAAAAAAGAAACGGAGTCGTAATCATTGCAGGAAAAGGCCCTGATGAATACCAGGAAATAGAGGGAATCAAATATCCCTTTAGCGATAAAGAGTCGGTTCTCGGAGTGATAAATGATAACCCTTGAAATGTTGGAAAAAATAACCGAAGGTAAACTCATAAACGGAAAAAACTCTTTCGTAAAAACAATAGAAGGATTCGAGTTTAACTCGAGAAAGATAAAAAAAGGAAAAGTATTTATTCCATTGGAAGGGAAAAGAGACGGACACAACTTTATAGAAGATGCAGCTAAAAACGGAGCTCTTGCCACCCTAACATCGAAAAAAATCGAAACGCTAATTCCGCAAATTGCTGTTAAAGATACACTAAACGCTTTTGTCAAAATTGCCAACTTTAAAAGAAAACTTTTTAAAGGAAAAACAGTAGCTATCACCGGTTCTGTCGGAAAAACAACAACAAAAGAACTACTAAGCCATGTCCTCTCAAACTTCTTTACTTGCAAATCAAACATAGAAAGCTACAACAATATGATAGGAGTAAGCTACACCCTTTCAAATCTCAAGAACCCGGACATCTACATACAGGAAATTGGAACAAGTGCACCAGGAGAAATAAGAAAACTAACAAATATTGTAAAACCCGAAATAGCTATTTTAACGACCGTCTCCCCGGCCCACCTTGAAGGATTTGAAAACATAGAAGCCCTGAAAGAAGAAAAACTTTCCATATTTACAAAAAATAAAATAACAATCGCTCCTGTCGAATTCAAGAATAGATTGAAAAACGGAATATTTTTCGGAAAAGGAGGAGACGCAAGTTTCACCGAAATATCTTCTCAACCTAATAAAACCGTATTCAAAGCAAAAATTATGGGAGAGAATATCCGAGGAACTATAAAAATTCCGGGAAAAGGTATTCTTAACAGTATTTTAATTATCCTAATAATAGCAAAGTTAGTTGAAATCGACCTTAAAAAAGCTACTGAAATATTAGAATCTTTTACTTCTCCCAAATGGAGAATGGAAATAAGACATCTTAAAAACACCATCTTAATTAAGGATTTCTATAACGCAAATCCTGCATCAATGAAAAATGCAATAGACGTACTTGCGAACTTCAATATGCCAAAAGTAGCTATTTTCGGAGAAATGCTTGAACTTGGAAAAAATAGTAAATTTTTTCACGAAGAGATCGGAAAATACTTGAACGAAAAAAAAGTAGAAACAGGCATATTTTTTGGAGAAAATAGTATATTTTACCTTAACACTTTCAACGGAAAAGGTTATCATTTTAAAGACAAAAATGAACTCATTGCTTTTCTGAAAAAAATTGATATACGCAAAAAAGTCTTTTTAATAAAAGGCTCCAGAGGAAACAGATTGGAAGAAGTAACCCATATAATAGAAAAGAGGCTCGAATGATCGTCATACTCAAAGGAGGTCCGTCTCCCGAAGCGGAAATTTCAAGAAAAAGTGCCGAAAGTATTAAAAACGCACTAGAGCAGTTAGGTTATAAAGTCGTAGATATAGAATTTGACAAAGATTGCGTAAAAAACCTGCTTGAAATAAAGCCTAAAAAAGTATTTATAGCCCTTCACGGCGTTCCTGGAGAGGACGGTTCTGTTCAAGGACTTCTAGAGGCTCTGAATATTCCTTACACAGGATGCGGTGTTGAAACAAGTGCAATATGCATAGATAAAGATGTAACCAAAAAAGTCTTAAAAAGTTTTGGAATTCCAGTTCCCACCAGTGAAACTTTTTATAATCGAAAAAATATAAGCTGGATAGAATCTCCCTGCATTGTAAAACCTGCCAGAACCGGTTCAACAGTAGGAATATCCCTTGTAAAAAATAGAGAAGAATTCCAAAAAGCCGTTGAACTGGCATTTAAATTTGATTCTAAAATCATAATAGAAGAATTTATAGAAGGAAGAGAGCTCACTATTCCCGTTCTAAACGGAAAACCCCTTCCAATTATCGAAATAATAACCGAATCCGGATTTTATGATTTTAACTCCAAATACAAAAAATCAACCACAAAATACATAACACCTGCAGAAATTTCTGAAAAAACAAAAAGAAAAATAGAACAAATTGCCATTAAAACCTACTCGATACTTGAATGTAAAGGTGCCGTTAGAATGGATTTCCGTTTGAACCAACTTAACATTCCTTACTTGCTGGAAGTTAACACAATTCCAGGAATGACAGAACGAAGTCTACTTCCGAAATCCGCAGCTGCTGCAGGAATGAAATTTCATCAACTTATAGAGGAAATGTTAACGGAATGAAAAAACCTTTTCTTTTCATAGTTACAATTTTATTCGTCCTGACCTTCATAGGAGTTTATCTTTATTCCCCTATGAAAATTAAAAACATAGAGCTCAAATTCGATAAAAATCTATGGGGCGGAGAAATTACAGATGCAATTTCAGGAGTAATAGATTTAAACTCAACAATAAATGATAAGAAAATACAACAAATTGAGAAATTTACCAATTCTTTACCATGGGTAAAAAAAACAGACATCTCTTTCATAAAAGGAACCGTTGGAATAAACATAAACGAAGAACCTGTTAAACTGTGCATATCTTCAAAAGATCGATTATATAACATAGGGGAGAACGGCTACATTCTCGGCACAAAAAACAAATTATGCTCTAAAAGAAACACATTTTTTTACAAAGGAAAAAGTGAATTTTTCACAATAGGAGAAAAAGGATTCCCAAAAATAAAAAATAATATTTTTTTGGAAATTGAAATTGTAACGGATTATTTACAAAAACAAACAATTATAGATGAAAAACCTACTATATTATTGACAGATACGGGGATAAAATTACTTTATTCAAAACATAAAATAATAGTTTTTCTCGGCAATGGAGGAAATAGCTGGCAAAATTTTGAAAAATTGTTTAGAATTTTAGATAAACCATATCCTGGATACTATGACCTGAGATTTTCAGGCCTTCTTGTCCAAACAGGGGAGAAAAGATGATAGAAGAAAAAATCCTTATCATAGATATCGGAACAACCTACATAAGAGCCGTCCTCGGAATAATAGGGAGGAAGGGGAATAAAAAAATAATAGCAACCGCTAAAGTTCCATCGAAAGGGATAAAAAGCGGAAATATTTCCAATTTTATATCCGTAAAAGACTCTCTTAACGCAGCACTAAACGAGCTTAAGATTAAAACAACCACAACATTACCAAACGAAGCATACGTTATAGTCGCAGGAACCCATACTTTAAGTTACAGAGTTGAAGCCAAAATCAAATTTAACGGAATACAAACATTCCAGTTTAAAGATATCAATGACTTAAAATCAAAGGCAGAAAAAGAGCTCCTGGAGAAAAAAGGGTCACCTGTAAGACAATATTACGAAACAATGCATATAATCCCTCAAGAGTTTATGATAGAAAACATCAATGGAATTCAAAACCCCGTAGGGCATAGCGGAAAAGAGCTTGCGATGAAAGCTCTTGTGATTTTAATCACTCAAAGGACAAAGAAAACCCTTGAAAGCCTATTAAAGGAATGTGGTCTAAAACTTAACGGCTGTATTTTACAGTCTCTTGCAGCCTTTTACGGTATCAAGAACAAGGAAAATAATTATTTTAATAACAATCTATTTGTATATCTTGGAACGGGGAGTGTAGAATATTTCTACTTTAGAGAAGATAAACCCGTATTTTTTAAACATTTTGCAGAAGGGGGTGGAGATATCATAGATATTATCCAGAATACACTTAAACTTCCCCGTAAAGATGCGGAAAAATTATTCCTGGAATACGGTAGCGCTTATGCTCTTAATATCCCTCAAAACGAATATATTACTATCTCTATCGGCGGAAAACTTAAAAAACTTCCCAAAATTATCATTCCGGCACTCGCACAACTGAAACTCCAAGACATATTCAAAAAAGACATTAAGAAAGAACTT
>JALSLT010000023.1 GCA_026988135.1 Desulfurobacterium sp. | reverse complement strand
CGTACTTCTACCAACTCTATATTTAAAAGGAAAAAACAGAAAAGATGTATTCAAAAACGTCTCCCCTGAACATCAAGCTATTGAACTACTAACAAAATTAGGACTTAAAGAAAGAATAAACTTTCGTCCCGACCAATTATCGGGAGGACAAAAACAAAGAGTCGCAATAGCAAGAGCTCTAATAAACTCTCCTTCGCTGATAATAGCCGACGAACCGACAGGAGCTCTTGACCAGATATCGGGAAAAGCTGTTATGAACACTTTCAAAAAACTAAACGAAGACGGAAAAACAATTCTTATAGTTACCCACGATCCAGAAGTTGCCCGTTTTGCAAAAAGAATCATAAGAATAAAAGACGGAGTTATAGAAGAGTGAACGGGCTATATATCAAAGACCTAATCTATTCACTTTACCAAAATAAAGTAAGAACTCTTTTTGCCCTCCTTGGAATAATTATGGGAGTTGCTTCCCTTGTGCTAATTGTAGCTGCCATCCAGGGAAGCACATTGAGAGCAAGAAAAATTATCGAAGCACTCGGACCGGACTCAATATTTATCGTTTCCGGAAAAATGGGCGCCGGCCCGAGAATGAGAACAATGGTTCTTTCAATGAAAGATGTAAAAGAGATAGAAAGGCTTGAAGGTATATTTGCCTTAACATACGGCCTTGTGAAACCAATCGAAATATCATCCGGAAAATTCTCAAAAAAAACCACCAGCTTCGGAGTAGGCCCCGATTGGATAACATCATGGAACTACAAAATGGACATAGGCAGAGATTTCAGCCCCAAAGATTTCCAAAACTTCAGAAAAGTATGTATCATCGGATGGGAAGTTGCAAACTTCTTGTTTTCCGGGGATAATCCTATCGGAAAAACAGTTTTAGTAGAAAAAACCCCTTTTAAAATAATCGGTGTATTTAAAAAAAGAGGAAAAACCCCCCAGGGAAGAAATATAGATGACAGGGTTTTTATTCCTTATCCGATATACAAAAAGCTTGTAATGCCCCTAAAAGAAAATAGTGTTTCACTTATAAGACTAAGGGTAACAAACATGGATGAATATAATCTCATTCTAAAAGAAGTAAAAAATATTCTCGCCAAAAGACACGACATAAAAACCGAACTAACCATAGTCACCCCTTCCCTCGTAAAAAAGGTCCTTTCCATGATAAGTGCCAGCCTCTCCATGTTTTTAGGACTCGCATCCGTAACTGCCCTTGTCGTTGGAGGCTTTGTTCTTTCAAGTATTTTTTACATAAATATCTATGTAAGAAAATGGGAAATAGGACTTCGACGAGCCATGGGAGCAACAAAAAGAGACATTCTTTTAAGAATTATGGCCGAAAGTGTGATAATAGCACTTATAGGAGCAATCCTGGGAACAGGTATCGGCCTTATAGGAGTAAAATTTCTCCTCCCCCTATTGTCAATACCCGTTGTTTATCCTATCGAAGCTTTTTTACTTGCAATTACATTCTCAATAATTGTATGCTTAATAGCCTCCTATTCCCCTGCAAAAAAAGCCGCGGATTTTGAACCGGTAGAATCTTTAAGGTCAAAGGTTTAAATAATGAATCTGGAAATAGAAACAATATTAAAATACTTCGGCAATAATAAACGGAGAACTCTCCTATCAGTAACAGGAATAGCTATCGGCGTTTTCTCCCTTGTTCTTATGATGGGTATAACCGGAGCGATGAAAAATAAAGTGGGAGAATACTTAGGCGAGCTGGGAGGACAGGTTTTCGTTGTAATTCCCGGACAGATAAAAAATCTCGGAGGAAAAAAGTTACAGGTAAACTTCTTTCCCACACTCACAACAAAAGACACAAAAGCGATAAAAGAAAGATGCCTTCTTGTTAAAGAAAGTTCCCCCGTAAAAGAAGTATTCCCTCCGGTTCACGTAAACGGAATTTATACAAACCCCAAAGTTTTCGGTGTAGATAGAAACTACGCCGCAATTACCTCATCCGAACCTGCGAAAGGAAGATTTATAACCAAAGAAGATGTAGAAAACTTTTCTCAGATCGCAGTAATCGGAATTGAAGTTGCACAAAATCTGTTCAGCGAAAAATATCCGATAGGAAAGACCCTCTATCTGTATAACGCCCCTTACAAAATAGTAGGAATCCTTCCTAAAAAAGGAGTTGACATATCCGGAGAAAACCTGGACAACAGAGTACTTGTTCCGATAAGCTGTGCCGTCAGAAGGCTTGAAAATGTTGACTACATAGATTCGATATATGTTCTTCCAGTATCTGAAAAAGTAACAGAAGAAGCGATGAAAGAAGTAACATCCTTGCTAAAAAAAAGGCACGGAAAAAAAGATTTTTCCATCACAAGATATGAAGACCTTGTAAACACAAAGAAAGAAGCGATGGAAATATTTTCCGTATTAAGTATTACGGTTGCAGTCATCGCTTTCAGTGTAGGAGCTCTCGGAATCCTTGCAGTTATGACTTTATCCGTATATGAGCGACTTGTTGAAATAGGTATAAGAAGAGCCTTCGGAGCAACAAAAAAAGATATATTCAAGCAATTTCTAATAGAATCAACAATCCTTTCTCTAACAGGTTCATTCTCGGGAGCGTTAATAGCAACTATATTAGTAAATGTTATTTCAAAAATAGCAAAATGGCCTCTTTACATACCTGTCAACGGAATTGCAATCTCCATAACTCTATCTATATTAATAGGCTTAATTGCCGGCATATATCCGGCCGCAAGAGCAACATCTTTCGAACCCAAGGAGATTTTAAAAGATGGGTAAAATAATCGTTGAAATAGACGGAAAAGAAAAAGAAGTCCCCATAAAAAAAAATTCCGCAAGAATAGAAACAGTACTAAAATCGCTCTCTATCTACCCTGAAACCGCAGTTGTAATTAAAGAAAAAGAGCTTATATGCGAAGATGAAACAGTAAAAACCGGAGAAAAAATAAAAATAGTTATAGCAACATCCAAAGGATAAGAGGAAACTATGCTGTGTAAAATTTGCAAAACAAAAGGAAAAAGAGAAAAGGCTGTAATAAACTTACGTCAACATAAGCTTTCCCTTTGCAAAGAGCATTATATCGAATGGTTTGAAAAACATACTCTTAAAACAATAAAAAAGTTTCGAATGTTTTCTATGGATGGAAAAATAGGAGTTGCTATCTCGGGAGGCAAAGATAGTCTCTCTCTGTGGTATTTATTAACGAAAGCAGGATATGAAACTGTAGGAATCCATATATCTCTCGGAATTACAGCAAACAAATACTCTGAAAAATCTCTAAAATTATGCCAAAATATGTCGGAACGATTACAGAAGCCTCTAATCGTTTTTAACCTTCAAGATAACTTTAATCATCCTATAGAAAAAATAGCAGAACTTTCCGGAAGAGATAACGTATGCTCCGTATGCGGAACGTTTAAAAGATACATAATGAATAAAATAGCGATTGATAAAAACCTCAATGCAATAGCAACAGGACACAATCTTGACGATGAATCTGCCGTTCTGTTATCAAATACACTAAGATGGGAAACAGGATATCTGGGGAGACAGTATCCCGTCCTTTTAGAAAGAAAAGGATTTGCCAGAAAAGCTAAACCATTTTGCTTTTTCACTGAAAAAGAGATAGTTAGTTATGCAATTCTAAATAACATTCAATTTATGGAAACAGGATGTCCAAACTCCGAAAGTGCAACATCTCCAATTTACAAACAAGCTCTTGCATTCCTTGAACACAAAATGCCGGGAACAAAACTGAGACTCTATAAAGAGTTTTTCAAAAAAGCCCGGCCGATTTTCACAAAACTAAATGAAGAAGAAGTTAAACTTAATCCCTGCGAAAAATGTGAAATGCCAACATCAACAAAAATATGCACAGTATGCCGTATTGTAGAAAAAATAAAAGGAAAAACCATATGTTAAAAGTTGGAAAAATCGAGTACATAAACGTCCTTCCCATCTATTTCGGTTTTATAAAAAAACTCGATAACTTCAACCACAAATTTATTGAAGCAGTACCATCGGAATTAAACCAAATGTTAAGACACGGAGAAATAGACATAAGCCCCATCTCCTCTTACGAATTCATAACAAACAGTAGAAAATACTATCTATTCCCAGATTTCTCAATATCTTCGCTAACAAAAGTTAAAAGTGTTCTATTTTTCTCAAAAGTTCCTATCCGGCAACTTCACAAAAAAGATGTATGGTTAACAAAAAGCTCTATGACATCAAGGGCATTCATCGAATATCTTTTATCAGAAAACTACGGAATCGAACCCAACTACCACTATTACAGCATGAAGGAAGGAAACTTACCGAAAACGGCTACTTCGGTCTTAGCAATTGGGGATGATGCCTTCCAGCTTTTGAAACAGAAAAATTTTCGATTCACATACGACTTAGGAAAAGAATGGTATAAAATAAACAAATTACCTTTCGTTTTTGCAGTATGGGGCGTAAGAAAAGAAACATTCGAAAACTATCCCAAGAAAGTAAGAGATATATTTGAAGCTTTTAAAAAATCAAGAGAATACGGGTTAGAAAACCTTGAAAAAATTGCGTCTATTTATTCTAAAAAAGTCGGACTATCGAAAGAAGAATGTTTAGCCTACTATAAATACCTAAACTACAACCTGACCCCAGACCATATAGAATCCCTAAGAAAATTTGCATCTCTTTTACAAATTAACATCCAACCTGAAAATGCCATTCTAAAATTCGGAGGGTCTGATGAAATCAGATAGAAAAAAGATAAAATGTCCGGTATGTAAAAAAGAAACACCATGGGAAAACAATCCTTTCAGACCATTTTGCAGCGCAAAATGTAAAATGGCAGACCTTCATATGTGGCTTAATGAAGAGTACTCCATCGAAGAAACTGTCTTAAACATGCAAGACGGGAAAGAGAACGAAAACTAATCAACTTTTAAAACAACCCCACCTCTCCTGGAATCACCTGCTCCTGTAAAATCACCAGTCACCGCCTGAACCCCACCGAAAAACATATTCTTCGATGAAAACCTAACAACTTCTCCAAAAACTTTTTCAATCTTTTCAACAACATTTTCAGAAAAACCAGGCTCAAGATAAACCGTATCTTTTTCATAGTGAACCCTAGGCGAATGAACCGCATCAACCACATCCATGGAAAAAACTAAACTGTTTAAAATAACATTAACTATAGCGCTTCTTATCCTGTTACTCCCTGCACTTCCGAGAACGAGAAACGGCTCACCCCCTTTAATAACTACCGTCGGGGACATCATCGACGGTAACCTTACGTAAGGTGGCCACCTAAAGAAACCTTCCGGATTCAGGTCTTCCTCCCCAAGCATATTGTTCAACATTACACCGGTTTCCGGAATAATATATCCGGAACCCTCTCCGTTTGTTGTGGTAATTGAAGCAGCCCTTCCTTCACTATCAATCACACTTACATGGGTTGTATTCCCAAAAAGATTAACTTTCTTTCTATAAGATTCAAGGAATTGAGAGTCTAAAAACCTACCATATTCCTTTGAAATTCCATCGTTAATAAACTCTCTTCTAAAATCCTGAGTCCCCTCTGTCGCCTTTAACAGTTTCAGAAGATGTTCACCGGAACCAAAAGTTCCAAGCAACTCGTCCTCAAGTAATTTTAAAGTAAAAGCAATTAAAATTCCTCCCGGAAAAGGAGGGGTATTCGTAAGAATTCTATAACCATTAAAATCGAAAGACAGAGGATTCCGCTCAGTAACCTTATACTTTGCGAGATCATCTTTCCGCAAATGCCCCCTATTTTCACCACACATAAAATCGATTCTATCTGCTATCTCTCCCTCATAGAAAACCCACTGCCCCTCTCTGGAAACCAAAGATAAAAATTCGTAATAAGCGTAATTTTTAAAAAGAACCGTACCATCAATAAGTTTTCCATCAACCATAAAAATTTCTTTTGTAGCTTCGGTAGCTGTAAAAATAGGTTCAAGAAGTTTAACAAACGAAGCCTGAACATGAGAGAGAAAAATCCCTTCCTTAGCGTATCTCATAGCCGGAGAAAGCACATCCTCTATAGAAAGTTGCCCCCTTTCCAGATGAACTCTCAACAGACCGGCAACCGTTCCCGGAACAGCAACAGAAGCACAACCGATATGAAAATCCTGAAGAGCATCACCAAAATCAACGGTTATTTTAAAAAAATCGGGATTATTCTCCCTGACAGGAGGTACATCTACAAAAAAATCATATAAAACCGGTTCACTACCCGGTTCAACGGCAAGAAGGAAACCACCCCCGGCAGGACTTGTAAGGGCAGGTTCACTCATATAAGAAGCAAAAACAGCAGCAGCAACAGCATCAAAAGCGTTACCACCCTTCCTCAAAACTTCGGCAGCAGCATTAGCCGTTAATCTATCTCCCGCAGCTATAATTCCTTTCATTCAACAAACCCGTATTTTACAAGATCTCTTACAGACACACCGGCTCTATAATCATTCATAATAGAATAGGACACGGGATACCCACTCAAAACATTGTACAGATTATCCACATCTATTCCAAGCTTATCAATCACACCTGCTTTATCAAACTCTTCCGTAAGAAAATGAATTTTACTGTTAATATTTTCAACTCCATCTGCATCTACAAACATACCATCAAGCCCGTGCCTTACTGCATTCCATCTGTTCTGTTTTACAACTTGATGATAAAATTTCTCCACTTTCATACCTTTTGACCAAGCAACAAGCAAACGGAAAAAATCGGCTATCGCCTCTATTCTGTTAAAATCCGGAATCGCATCACAAACTCGAAGCTCCAAAGTCCCAAGATCCGGCCTCGGTCTTACATCCCACCAGATATCCTTTAAACTATCAACAAAACCGGAATATTTCAAAACCGAAAACATCTTTTCAAACTCATCGGTAGAAAAAAATTGCTCGGGAATACCAGCTCTCGGAAGTTGCTCAAAAACCTTCAACCTGTAACTGTGTAATCCGGTAAACTTACCTTTATAGAAAGGAGAAGAAGATGAAAGAGCTATAAAAATAGGAAGATATTTAAGCGTAATATTATAGGCCTTCCACAACTCCCTTTCGGTCTCGATGCCTATATGAATATGCAACCCAAATATAAGAAAATTCCTTAATATTATTTGAAACTCATTTAGCAATTTTTCATATCTTTTATCTCTGGTTATTCCTATTTCCATAGGGTCAGCAAAAGGATGAGTCCCTAAAATCAACGGATAGAAACCCTCATCCATTCCTATATTTTTTATCTCGAAATAAGCATCTTTCAGAAAAGAAACTGCCTCCCCAGACGTATCAGAAGGAGGAGAAACTATCTCTACCATTGATTGAAGAAACTCTTCATGAAGAACTCTAAGCAATTTATCGGAAGCTCGGCTAAAAAGCCGCTCCGACTTTTCCGAAAGCTCAAAAGTAAAACTATCAACAAGCTGCACTTCAAGCTCAAGCCCTACCGTATAAGGTTTGGATGGAATAAAACGCACAATAAAGCCCCCGACTAAATATCTAATATATTAAAGATTAACTATTATTTTAACAAAAACTTTATAGCCAACTCTCATCCCTTGTTTCCAGAACCGTCTCTATTATAAGAAGAACAACCGAAACAATATTAGCCACAACAGCACCCCATGCCATCGCCTTCACAAGAGAAAGCCTCATATCCATCTCGAAAAAAATCAAAGCAGGAACAAGATGAAGATCCGCCACAAAACTTGTAGCAAGAAGTTCGGCACTCAAAGTTCTTTTGCTTCCAAGTTTAAGAAGCGTAGCAATCATATTGAAAGTAACGGCAGCCATAAGGGTATAAGGATCCCCGTCATAAACAAAACCGACTATAGTAGTAAGGGACATCATCACGCAAAAAAACGTTCCCACTTTACCCCAATCCATTTTCCCTCTCCTTCATCATTTTTCTAAGAATCACTTTACCGGAAAGAACCCCGCTTTTTGCAAAAACACGAACTATTCTATCTTTTGACCCCTTAGGAAAAGTAACGAGCAAAATATCCCCCGACTCCATTATCACCTCCCCGGAAGGAACATATATAACACTACCATTTCTCTTTTTTACACCTATAACCAAGGCTTTAAATTTCTCTTTCAAACCAAGTTCATATATACTCTTTCCAACTACCGGAGACTCTCTGTCAATTAAAAACTCCTCAATTTCCACAAACGATTCTTCGCCAAATAAAACTTCCTCCAAAAAGGATTTTCTTCCGAAAACCGGCGGATTTTCTGCAATAGCAGCAATCCTCTTTGATGTTATTTCCGGAACCGCTTCAACATAGTCCGCCCCAACATCAAAAAGTTTTTGCTTAAAAGAAGAACTGTTAACAACGGAAAAAATAAAAAACTTCCCGAAAGCAAGTTTTTCAGTAATCTTTCTAACAGTCAAAGTAATAGCAAGATTCTTATAATCGTTATCCGAAGTAACTATTGCTCCTACTGCATTTTCAACATTCGCAAGCATAAGCGTATTTTCATCGGAAGGATCAAGATTAAGAGAATATTCAACACCAAAATCCTTGACAAACTCTTTAAGATTTTCAGAATTACTAACAACAACAAAAGGAATTCCTTTCATTTTCAACTCTTTAACCAGAAATTTGACATAATCCGTCAAACCCAAAATAACATAATGATTTTTTAAACTTGAAATATCGGAAACCATCTTTCTAAACCTCACTATCTGTTTTACTTCTCCTGAAGTAACTATGTTTATTAGAACAGCAATGGAATAACCCATAACACTACCGACTCCGAATGTCATAACAATAATATTAAAAAGCCTTCCCTTTACCCCCATATCCCACATTTCACCATAACCTATAGTCGTAACAGTAAGAACCGCCATATAGAACGCCTTTAAAAGATCCTCTCCCGAAATCACCATATAGCCAATCGTTGAAACCATAATAGTTACAAGAGCAACAATAAGTGGAGGACGAAATTTCATCAAAATATCAAGCACTTTCTCCTGGCTATATTTACCTGGCATATGTATCTCTTTTCTCCTCATACAACCCCTCTAAAAAAATACATAGAAATTATATCCGAAAACAAGGACAAAGTAGCCTTACAACATGTTTATGCTTATATTAGAACAATAACTTCGGAGGTAGATGGAGACCGGTGTCTCCCCCGGACTTCAAATCCGGTGGTCTCGCGTAAAGTGGGACGGTAGGTTCGATTCCTATCTGCCTCCGCCATACTCAACTGCACCGTTAATAGTCATACCATTCTCCTACTGCCCTAAATATGTGCATTTAAGCATCAACTTACCTATATTCGGAACTAGCGAATCCAAAGCGAGACTGCAAAAATTGCACTTTCTTCCAATTTGGCAAGAAATTTGTTTAAATAACTAACAGGAATTCTAAATACTGAACGGAGGGCCATAATGAAGAAAATAGAAGCTATCATCAAACCTTTCAAACTGGAAGAGGTAAAAGATGCTTTAACTGACATCGGTATCCACGGTTTAACCGTAACAGAAGTGAAAGGTTTCGGAAGACAGAAAGGACACACGGAACTTTATAGAGGCGCCGAGTACGTTGTTGACTTTATACCGAAAATAAAAATTGAAGTTGTCGTATCTGACGACATGGCAGAAAAAGTAATCGAAACAATTGTAAACACCGCAAGAACCGGAAGAATAGGAGACGGAAAAGTATTTGTAATCCCTGTTGAAGAAATCGTAAGAATAAGAACTGGCGAAAAAGGGGATGCCGCCGTTTAAATACTTAAAAATAGCAAATTTTTGATGTATTATAGTATCCAATAAAGAAATAATTATCAGGAGGTAAAAATGAAACCAAGCAACGCAAAAGAAGTTGTAGAAATGATTCAAAGGGAAGGGGTGAAATTTGTTGACCTCAGATTCTCAGATATGTTTGGTACTTGGCATCATGTTACATTTCCCGCTCATGAAGTATCAGAAGAGTCTTTCGAGCAAGGACTATTCTTTGACGGCTCATCTATCCGCCAATGGCAACCAATCAACGCAAGCGATATGATGTTCAAACTCGACCCTACATCAGCCGTAGTTGATCCTCTGTCTGAAATTCCAACACTTGTTGTTATCGCTGATATCGTTGATCCCGTAACAAAAGAACCTTATGAAAAAGATCCAAGGAATGTAGCCAGGAAAGCAATTGACTATCTAAAGTCAACTGGAATCGGTGATACTGTTTACTGCGGACCGGAACCTGAATTTTTTATATTTGATGATGTAAGATTCGACAGCGGAACAAATTACAGTTTCGCATTTGTTGACTCGGAAGAAGGATGGTGGAGAAGCGGCGAAGAGGAAGGACCAAACCTCGGACACAAAATAAAACCGAAAGGCGGTTATTTCCCAGTTCCTCCGAACGATACACTTGACCATATAAGGAAAGTTATGGCTCTCAAAATGGAAGAAGCGGGACTTGTAGTAGAAGCACTTCACCATGAAGTCGCCACAGGTGGTCAGTGTGAAATAGACTTCAGGTTCTCAGACCTTATCACAGCTGCTGACAATATACTATGGACAAAATATATCGTTAAAAACGTAGCGAAAATGTTCGGAAAAACAGCTACATTTATGCCAAAACCTCTATTTGGTGATAACGGAACAGGTATGCACACTCACATGTCTATCTGGAAAGACGGCGAAAACCTATTTGACGGTGACAGTTATGCAGGGCTTTCAGAAACAGCCCTTTATTTCATAGGTGGAATAATTAAGCACGCCAAAGCAATATGTGCTTTCACAAACCCAACGGTAAACTCTTACAAGAGACTTGTTCCCGGATTTGAAGCTCCGGTTAACCTCTGTTACTCTGCGAGGAACAGATCCGCTTCCATCAGGGTACCAGTTGTCACAAGCCCTAAAGCCAAAAGAATTGAAGCCAGATTCCCTGACGGTTCAGGAGCTCCATACCTTGCATTTACGGCACTTCTCATGGCCGGACTTGACGGTATTGAAAACAAAATTCATCCGGGAGAACCTGTTGACAAAAACCTCTATGATCTTCCGGCAGAAGAACTTAAAGATATACCAACTGTTCCTAGTTCACTTACGGAAGCTATGGATGCCCTCGAAAAAGATTACGAGTTCCTTACAAAAGGCGGCGTAATAAGTGAAAAATTCATTGAAGATTACATCGAATACAAAAGAGCCGAGGAAATCAACCCGGTTAGACTCAGACCTACACCAACAGAATTTCTTCTCTATTACGATGTTTAATCATTAACACCTTTATATAAAAAAGGGGCAGTTTAAACTGCCCCTTTTTTTATCTCTATAATTAAAAATCTTAAAACTTCAATCTGTTAAAATTAAAATCAACGCAAATTTTTAGGAGAAAAGATGAAAGAAATATATGAAAAAGCCGGACTTTTTTATTTAGGTAAAGATGTTGACAAAAGCACAATGAAACCAAAAGAAATTTTAACCCTCCTAAAAAACAAAAGCTTCACCACTCATGCAGCAATTATAGGAATGACCGGAAGCGGAAAGACAGGACTTGGAATCGGAATTATAGAAGAAGCGGCAATCGATAATATTCCAGCTATAGTAATAGATCCGAAAGGAGATATGGGAAACCTATGTCTTACGGACCCTCAATTTAGAGAAGAGGCTTTCGAACCATGGGTAAGAGAGGAAGCTTTAGCAAAAAATGAAAATCCTAAAACTTACGCATCAAAAATAGCAACATTCTGGAAGAACGGAATAGAAAGTTGGGGGCAGGATAGCCAGAGGGTTGAAAAATTTCACAAAGTAACCAAGACAATATATACACCGGGAAGTCAAGCAGGAATTCCGATAGACTTAATGAGCTCCCTTTCCCTTCCTGATAGAAAAATTATAGAAGATAGTGACAGTTTCAGCGCCTACTTAAAAAGCTCCGTAATGGGACTTTTATCTCTTATAGGAATTAAAGCGGACCCTCTGGATTCAAAAGAATACATATTCCTATCCCAAATAATAAGCAGAAATTGGCTAAAAGGAAAAAATTTAAGAATAGAGGAACTGGTAGGGAATATAGTAAATCCACCTTTTGGAAAAATAGGAGTTTTACCTTTAAAAACATTCTATCCCGATAATGAACGATTCAAGCTTGCCACTCGGTTTAACGCTGTCTTAGCATCCCCGAACTTCTCCGGCTGGTTAACAGGTGAACCTCTTAACATACAACAACTCCTCTATGATGAAAATGGAAAAGCAAAAATAGCCATATTTTCAATATCTCACCTGAACGATGATGAAAAGATGTTTTTCGTCACTTTACTTCTCAATAAATATATAGCATGGATGAGATTACAAAGCGGCTCAAACAGATTAAGAACAATCCTTTACATGGACGAGATTTACGGCTTTTTCCCTCCCGTAAAAAATCCCCCCTCCAAAGAGTCGATGATAATACTGCTTAAACAGGCAAGAGCATACGGTATAGGCATAATCCTCAGCACTCAAAACCCTGTAGATCTTGATTACAAAGGTCTATCCAATATTGGAACCTGGATTATAGGACGTCTTCAAACTCGACAGGATATCAACAGGGTAATAGACGGTTTAAGCGGAAAAGGAGACTCCTCTTTTAAAAAAGAAGATATTGCAAATCTTCTTGCCAATCTAAAAAAGAGAACCTTTTTCCTAAAAAGTGCACACCTTGAGGAACTCCGTCTATTTACCACAAGATGGGTATTAAGCTACCTTAAAGGCCCACTGAAAAAAGATGAGATATCACGCCTTATGGAAGACAGAAAAACCACCGTAGAAACGACCAAACAGGAAAGAAAACCAAGTCCCCTAATTGAAGAATATAGTTCTATAAACACGATAGAAGAAAATATTCCCCAATATTATGAAATAGATATATCCGGACATGGAAAATATAACCCCTCCCTTGCTGCTAAAACCGAAATATACTTTCACGACGGACGAAGAGGCATTGAAATAACAGAAGATAAAATCCATTATCTAGATATAACAGATAAAAACTATATAGACTGGGAAGAAGCGGAAGAGGATGATTTTGACTTTACCAAGTTACCACAAAAAGCCCCCGGAAATGCAAAATTTGCTTCAATAACTGAATCTATAAGCACTATTAGAAGCTTAAAAAAAGCCGAAAAACTTCTAATAAATCACCTATACAGAAACTCCCATATAGAACTATACAGATGCAGAACACTTAAAATGGAATCAAAAATAGGAGAAACTCTAACGGACTTTAAAATCTCAATTCAAGAAAAATTGAAAGAGATAAAAGAAGAAAAACTTGAAAAACTGAAAGAAACGTATGAAAAAAAACTGGAAAGATTGGAAGAACAGCTTAAAAGAGCAAAAGAAAAAGTTGAAAAAGAGAAAGGTGACCAAATGAGCTCACTTCTCAATGCCGGAGTATCCATATTGGGGGCTCTCTTTGGCCGTACTACTGCAGCAAAAATAGGAACTACAATTAGTAAAAGCAGCCGAGCTTACAAAGAAAAAGGCGAAGTGGAAAGGGCGGAAAAGAAAGTAAGAGAAATTGAGGAAAAGATTGAAGAGATGGAAAGAGAAATCGAAAAGGAAATTGAGGAACTCACAGAAAAATACCACATAGATAGATACAATATAGAAGCATTTAAAATAAAACCTAAAAAAAGGGACATTTCGGTAAAAAGAATAGGAATAGTATGGAGAAATGTTTAATTAGATATTTTTAATCAATCTCCTAGTATAATAGGGAGAGTTAAGGGCACCGACAGGATTATGAGCAAGAACCCTATCTTTAACAACAAGAACGGTTACCGGAGCTTCCGAGTATTTCTGAAACAGAATATCATGTCCCACACATAATCCAATAACAATATTAAGCTCTGTCCCTTTATCATTTAAAGTTTTTGCCTGAACAATAGGGTTACATATAGCTTCATATTTACCTTTTTCCAACTTGGATACTTTAAACTTACTTTTATCAACACTTCCAACTTTGCACACAACCGAATAAACGGAAAAATCATGAGACTCAAAAATTTGAGCGGCAATCCGAGACTCCCTCAAAAGCCCTATACAAAATGCCATACCTATTTTTTTATATCCCATTCTTTCGGCAAACTCTATAACCTCTTCAATTCTCGTTAATTTACAATAGTACTCTTTCTCTATAAGAGAAGAGGTTACTAAAATCCTCCTATCCTCTTCTAAAATCGACAAAAGCTCGGAACCATCAACACATACAACCCCTTCTCTATAACAACCGGTACTTCCACATTTATGACATTTCATCTTTCCACCTTAATGATGCTCGTTCTCAATAGGCTCCGTTACCTCCATAAATTTCCCGGTTTTAAATGCAGAAACAGCATCATCAACAAATTTGATATCGGAAGAAACAAGATAGGCTTTCATACCTGCCTTTTGCAGATTATAAAATGCCCCTTCTCCTATTCCCTTAATAAGAACAATATCGACACCATTTCTCATAAAAGTATCAAAAATAAACCTTCCTGCGCCACCGCCACAACCGGTTTTAGATTTAGGATTTGAAACAATAAGTGTTTCTCCTGTAATATCATTATAAACAACAAACATCGGAGCTCTCCCAAAATGGGGGCTTATAATTCTTTTACCATCTACTTCCTTCTCAATAACAGGTATCCCTATAATCATACCTCACCTCCAAATAGTGTTAGCATCTACTAACTTAATCCTTCACTCCTCAGAAAACAACCTATGGTTGTCTGAAAGCCACAAAACAGCATCTATGTGAAGTAAAGGGATACCTGTTTCCTTTTCCAGTTTTCTCCAGAAATCCTTATCTTCAGAAATTTTTGAAATCCTGCTATCAAGGGGAATCATTATTCCACAAGGAGCAAAAATATCCTTACAAAAAGCTATTCTGAAGGCGTAAATAAACATTTTGACAGCAAAAACCACCGTCTTTGCATCCCTTTTCTGATTAAGGGAAATTGCAATAATATCAAGAAACTTTTTTAAATCATTTGCCAAACTTTTAATATCCTCTTCGGACTTTATCGCCGAATCAATAACATTTTTAACTTTTTGAAACCGCTTTAATTTCGCATTTAATATGCGATAATTGTGAAGTTTCAAAAACAGGGGAAAATCATCCAAGCTTTTCCCGGTAGAAAAAAAATCGGAAAATAGTTCCCAGTATTTTTCCCCCTTCATATTAAGTTGATAAGACAAAAGAGAGTTAATCAAAACAAGACGAAAAAAAAGAATCTTGTCATTTAAAAAACCGTAAAGCAGTTCCAACGCTTTATACTGAGGATCTCTTTTCTCAATCAACAAAATATCTTTTTCACTAAAACGCTTTACATAATCTTCTATCTTTTGAAAATCCGAACTTTTCATATTACAAATTTTCCCCATCTTTTTAGTAAGAATTATTATCACTATAAGATTTTGACTCAAATCAAAGTTTATTATTTTAATTGTAGCAAATTTAAGTGAAAACCTGAGATGGAGGTGTAATGAAGATACTAAAAGAAAATAAGATAGCTCCTTTTGACAACCCACACAAGGTAAAAGCTCAAAAACTCCTTGAAAGAGATGACATCTCTGTAAACCTTATAACCCTTGAAAAAGGTGAAGGACTGAAACTTCACAAAACACCGGTAGATGTTCTCTTTTTCATTCTCGAGGGAAAAGGGATAGTAGAAATAGGAGATGAAAAAGAAGAAGTGGAAACTAACGATCTTATTGAAAGTCCTGCCAACATTCCTCACCGCCTTGAAAATACAGGAGATAAAACTTTTAAATTTCTCGTTTTGAAACTAAAAACAGCAGGAGGAAAGTAATGTTTGGAAAAATCTTCGGAAATTCCCAGGAAGAGAACAAAAAAAGAAAAATCATCAGTTTCCACGACAGTATCAACTACATGTATGAAAAAGTAAAAGAATCGGAACTTTCCAATGTTGCCGACCGTTTTGAAGCTATGGAAAAAATAAGGTGTAAATTCTGTAAAGAGGGTGTTTCCTGCCAACTCTGCTCAATGGGACCATGCCGTATTACACCTCAAACTCCAAGAGGTGTATGTGGAATCGATGCTCACGGTATTGTTATGAGAAACCTTCTCCACAAAACAAATATGGGACTTGCAGCATATACATACCATGCAAGGGAAGTCGCAGAAACATTAAAAGCAACTGCCGAAGGCAAAACGATATACACCATAAAAGACCCATCAAAAATAGACCTTTTAGCGGATATCCTTGATGTTGACCAGTCTCTTGAACTAAACGAAAAGGCGAAAGCGGTAGCTGAAAAATATCTTCAGCTTCTTTCTGAAAACAAAGAGTCAACCCTTGTTGAAAAATTGGCACCTGGATCAAGAAAAGAGGTTTTCAAAAAGCTTGGTATATTTGCGAAAGGACCGTACCAGGAGATTGTCGATTCTGTAACAAGAGGAATGACAAACATTGATGGAGACTACATCACACTCGCCCTTGCAGCTCTTAGAAACGGAGTAGCATCAGTATTTGGTTCTCTCGTCCCTCTTGAACTGATGCAGGACGCACTTTACGGAACACCTTCACCCCATGAAGGAGAGGTTGACCTTGGAGTTATTGACCCGAATTACGTAAACATTCTTCCAAACGGCCACGAACCTTTCGTAGGACAAGCACTTATTAAACTTGCCGGAGATGAAAAATTCCAGCAGATGGCAAAAGAAGCCGGAGCTAAAGGAATAAGGGTTGTAGGTTCAATTGAAACAGGACAGGAACTACTTGCCAGAAATCCTTTATCAGAAACGTTTGCAGGTCTTACATCCAACTGGATAGGAATTGAATACTTCCTCTCATCCGGAGCTGTTGATGTTTTCGCAATGGACATGAACTGTTCCCTTGCAAATCTGAAAGAATATGCCGATAAATACAAATTTAAACTCGTCGCCGTTTCAAACATCATAGGTGTTCCCGGTTCCGAAAGAATTGAATATGAACCTGGCAATGAAAAAGAAGTCGCGGAAAAAATAATCGAATTAGCAATAGAAAATTTCAAAGAGAGGAAAACAGCCGTAAAACCGGAAAATCTCTCTTCTTATAAACAAAAAGCAATTGTCGGATTCTCCGCAGAAGCTATTATAAATGCTCTCGGCGGAAGTTTAACACCTCTTTTAGAAGTAATAAAATCGGGAGATATTAAAGGAGTCGTTGCTCTCGTAAACTGTTCAAGCCTTGCAAACGGTCCTCAGGATAGCCTTACAGTTAACCTCGCAAAAGAACTTATAAAAAGAGATATCCTCGTAATAGGTGCAGGATGTGGAAATGCAGGTTTACAGATGGCTGGTCTTGAAACACTTGAAGCAGCCGAAGAATATGCAGGTGAGAAATTAAAAGGCGTATGTAAAGCACTGGGTATTCCACCGGTATTATCATTTGGAACATGTACAGATACAGGAAGAATTGTTATGACCGTTATTGCCATAGCAAACGCTCTTGGAGTTGATACAGCCGACCTTCCAGTAGCTGTTACAGCACCAGAATATATGGAGCAGAAAGCTGTAATAGATGGATTTTCAGCTGTTGCGATGGGACTTTACACCCACGTTTCCCCAACTCCACCTGTTACAGGTTCGGATAAAGTTGTAAAACTTCTCCTTGAAGATGTTGAAACACTTACAGGTGGAAAGATAGCCATAGGAGATGACCCTGTTACCGTAGCAGATGGAATAGAAGCTCATATCCTCAAGAAAAGAGAAGCCCTTGGTATATAATATACCAGGCTAACTCCTCCTCTTCCATATTTCTCACGGCGGGGCGCTGCCCCGCCAACTTAACATAAGGAACTTCGAATGAGCATTGAAAAAGAGAAGAAAGTTCTAAAAAAAATGATAACCATCTACTGTCAAGGAAAACACAAAAGCACCGAAAACCTTTGCAACGAATGTTCAAAACTTATTACTTACTCTTTTCAAAAACTTAATCTGTGTCCTTTCAAAGAAAACAAACCCTCTTGCAAGAAATGTCCTATTCATTGTTACTCTCCGAAAATGAGAGAAAGAATAAAAGATGTTATGAAATACAGCGGACCAAGAATGATCTTTTATACACCTACAGAATGGCTAAAACACAAAATAGAAGAATTATTTAACAAATAATACGGGTTATAATACTCAATTGAATATCAAAAATTATATGGAGGTGAAAATTGAGCCTTCTCCATCAACTTAAATCGGTTTCTATATTTTCCTCTCTTTCCGAAAGAGAACTTTACGAAATAGAAAGTTACTTGATAGGAAAAAAATATTTAAACGGTGAGATGGTGTTTTCATCTTACGAAACAGCTCGAGGAGTTTTTATACTTACAGAAGGAAAAGTAAAACTTTATAAGGCCTTCAAAGGAAAAGAACAAACCCTCAGAATATTTACCCCTATCTCAATGCTTGGAGAAGCCGGTGCTTTCAAAGGAGAACATTATCCCGCTAATGCCATTGCCATTGAGAATTCCTACCTATTTTTTCTCGAAACCGGCAACCTAATTAAAATCATAGAAAGATATCCTAAAATATCTCTTAAAATGTTAGGTATTCTCTCCGAAAGGCTTTACCATCTCGTCAACCTAGTTGAAAACTTAACACTAAAAGATGCAGTATCAAGAGTTTACGAATATATAAAACAGAAAACAGATGAAAAGAAAGAAGTTTTGTTTAAAACCACCTTAGTTGCAATGGAATTAGGACTAACAGTAGAAACCGTATCACGGGCCATTTCAACATTGAAAAAAAGCGGCAAAATAGAAAAAATTGGCAAAATCATCAAAGTTAATAGATAAAATACACCTTCCCTTTACCCATATCTTTTGCTTTATAAAGAGCTTTGTCCGCTTTTTTTAAATTATCTGTCAAAGGAATAGTGCAGCTTACCCCGGATACTCCTATTGATGCGGAGATTTTAGGCTTTCCACTTTCAGTTTTTATATTCATATTTTTAATCAGTCTCTCTATCCTTTCGGCAATTTCTATCGCTACTCCTTTATCCGGAACATCTACAGCAACGACAAATTCATCTCCCCCATATCGCACTGCAACATCATTAGCTCTTATAGAAGTTCTCAAAATATTTCCGACTTCCTTCAATACTATATCTCCGGTATCATGCCCAAAATTATCGTTAATATCTTTAAAATCATCCAAATCTATAAAAATTAAAAAATTGAAATCTTTACCAAACCTACCGACAAGAAGATCAAGGTACTTTCTGTTATAAACACCTGTTAGAGAATCCGAATATATCTCTTTTTCTTGCTGTTTAAGCTTAAGGAACGTTTCATAACAAACATTTAAATCATGAAGCATCGTAACATTTTTTTTAAAAAATGAATTTGCAAAATTAACAAATTTCACTATCACAGAAAGTAGTTCCAACTTATCTTCTTCAGTAAAACTACTTTTCGTTAACCATTTATAGAAAGACTCAAAAAGGTTAGTAGTATAAATCAAAAAGCCCGGATCAAAAACAGAAGCTCCAACCTCTCCTTTTTCATAAAAATGCACCATTTTTATGAAAAAATCCTCATTGAAATTCTTGATAAAAAGCTCTTCATAAAATTCCCCAAAGAACTTTAGAAAAAACCTTCTTTGGCCTTCAGAAAGGTCTAAAGAGTTTATTATATCCATAACCGATTTTAAAAACTTGGAAAACTCTGCAGTTTCTTTGAATTCACTAAATATTTCCATATTTTGCTCTACAAATTTCTTTAATGAGAATTTTATCTGATATACCGATTCCGATAAACATTCATTATCCATAGGCCACAACTCTAAAGGAACAACAAACCCTTTACTTCTCCTTTTATATCTTCTGCATTTAAGATAATCACCTTCACAAAACATAATTTTAATTTTATTCCAAGCCTCTTCATCATTAATGAAAAGAGTAAAAGCACACCCGTGCAAAAATTCACATTGCCTATTTGCCATTCAACTGCCTTCCTTAATTTGCCTGAAATACATTTTCCGGAAGATTACCTGCCAATTCAACATAAAGGGAATCAAGATTTATAACATAGTATTTCTTATCCCCTGTAAAAACGAAAATTTTCTTTCCATCTTTTGAGCCACTAATTTCTCTTACGTCTCTTATATTGAAAATAACATAAGGAGAAATAGACCCTTTATTAAGGACAAGCAAGTTATCCAAGGAAGATAGAAAAATAAAGCCGCCAAAATTTCTAATCAACAAAGGTTTACTATATACAGGAAAAACCTCTATACTTTTTGAAATATAGTTGTAACGATAAATCACCTTTCCATCTTTATCTGCAACATACAAAGCTTTTTCATCCGCTGTAACAGATGTAACCTCTCCCGGGAAAGAAATAGAATCAACAACTTTCCCGCTCCCGCCACTTAAAATATAAGCTCTATCGGGAGAAACCGTTCCCACCACAAGGGAACCTGTAGCTTCTGAATAGTAAGCATCAGATATTCTACCGCTTAAAGGCACAATAAACCTTGCTCCTGTCTCAGGACAAAAGTAGAAAACGCTACTTTTGTATTTTTCAGGAACATAAATTTTAAGAATTGAATGAAAAAACTTATTTTTTAAAGAAACTGAAGTTGCAGAAACTGCTCCATATAGAAACCCTTTTCCGATATCAATATCTACTATCTGACCGTTACCAAGCCCCGCATAAAGATGGCTATCTATAAGAGAGATTCCAAAAGGAGAAGATGAGAAACCTATAAAACCTGAAATCAGACCGGTATCTTCATCAATTACCCCCAGAGCTTTAAGTAAAGGTAATGAAAAAAACTGCTTTCTGGAAACAGAGAGAAGATTTTGAGAAAAAACCTGTACTCCTTTATCACTTACTTTAATAAAAACTGCTTTTACACTGTATTTTTTTAAAGAGATAGAAGATGGAAGTGTAAAAGTTTTACCATTTAGATTAACGCTACTATAAACACCTGGTGGAACATCAACAATTCCTACAAAAAACTGCTTCTGTGTCTCCTCCGGAGAGAAAACCTTATTCAAAGAAATAGCTTTATTACCAATCCCAAAGGTTTTAATTTCAAAACCTTCTTTTTCATAATTATGTTCCTCATTATGATGGTAAATATTTTCGTTAAAATTTAGATAGAAAACGATTTTAGCTGCAAAAACCGGTGAAACAAAAAAAATAGAAAAAATAACCGTTAAAAAAATTACTCTCATATCCTCTGTACCTCGTATAAGTTTAAAGTTTTTTAAAAAGTTCTTCTTCCTGTATAACAATAATACTTGCTTGTACTTAAAAGAACACTATCATCACTTCCGTGAAAATGACATAAAAAACAGTTATTCCCAAATCCTATAGTCCCATGACACCAGCTACATTGACTATAACAACTCCCCTGATACGGTGCATCTGGAAAATTGTGATGAACATCCATCCATGAAGCAGCATCACCACTATCATGAATGTGGCAGTTCGCACAGGCTTTATATATCTCATTATCAGTTGTAATCACTGGATTACCATCTGCAAGCTGAACACCGTCACCAAGCTCTTTTCCGTTTATCTCCTCTCTTAGAAGATAAAGGTTCTGGGCTCCGTGAGCTTCGTGACAATCCATACAGGAAACAACAAACCCGGCTCCGTTTGAGTTGGCTATCGAACTACCGTCATAAGGAGGCCATAAAGAAGCCGTGTTTGTATCTGTCCCTATTGATGAATCTGCTACTCTAAATCCGTGTTTGTCTCCGTTATTTGAAAACCAGTCTATGAGGAAAAGGTTTCTGCCAAGTGTCGTGCTGTAGATGGTGTTTACTGTATTGTGACAGTCTGTACAGTAGGTTATGTAGTCAGGCATCTTTGCAGCCTGATTTGATGGGGTATCGGCAGCTCCGTCAGGTTCAAATGTTGTTGTTGAGCCGTAGTAGTATGGTGGCTGATAGGCGTTTGTAAGGGCTGCAAGTGTTTCGTTTGCATCATCTCCCCAGAGATTACTGTGGTCTGAGGGCTTTGATAATGGGGTGTATGTGGGGTCTGATATGTGCCTTTTGTTTGCTTTTACTATGTGAGGGTTGTGACAGGTGTCACAGGGGTTTGATTGTTGTTTGTAGAATGTGTTGAAGGGTAGTGTTGTGCTTCCTGCGTTTCCAAGGGCAAATTGGTGAAGGTCGTAGAGGTTGTGGTAGGAT
>JALSLT010000022.1 GCA_026988135.1 Desulfurobacterium sp. | reverse complement strand
AGAATATTTCTCCCCTCAAAAACTATCTCTCCCTCATACCTATTACCCGGATAAAGATCGTGCATTCTATTAAAACACCTTAAAAGAGTAGTTTTACCACACCCGGAAGGACCGATGAGAGCGGTTACTTTAAGTTCCGGAACATCAAAATTGATATTCTTAAGAGCTAAATGATCCCCGTAATAAAAATTCAAATCCTTGACCTGAAATTTTGACGACTCTGAAATCTCTACAACGTAACTCAAGATATCCTCCATTCACATTATTTCTTAAATTTCCACCTTGCAAAAGCTCTTCCAAGCAAGTTAAGGGAAAGAACTCCTGCAGTAAGTATAATCGCTGCCGCCCAAGCAAGTTTCTGCCAATAATCATAAGGACTCATAGCATAGTCATACATCGTCACTGTCAAAGAAGCCATAGGCTGAGTAATATCATATGTTAGAAAATTGTTATTAAAAGATGTAAACAGAAGCGGTGCCGTCTCTCCACCAATCCTTGCAACCGCCAGAATAATTCCCGTAATAATACCGGTCATTGCGCTTTTAAAAACAACCGAGGTTATAACTTTCGATTTTGTAGCACCAAGAGCATAACCCGCTTCCCTTAACTCCCTCGGAACCATATTTAACATATCATCGGTTGTCCTTACTATAATAGGAAGCATCATAATGGCAAGAGCAACGGAACCCGAAATTCCCATAAAGTGCCCCAACGGCTCAACCATGATGGCATAAACAAACGTACCTATAACAATAGAAGGAACACTCATAAGAATATCCGAAATATCCCTTGCGATATTGGCTATTCTACTCCCCTTACCATATTCCGAAAGAAACGTCCCCGCCAAAACACCTATCGGAACCCCGATAACCACTGCGAGTGAAACTATGAGAGCCTGACCGATTATTGCGTGCCTTAATCCCCCTGTTTCATCACTTGGAGACGGAGGAGAACCGACTATCGCTTCCCATGACAGAGAAGACATCCCCTTATAAAGAAGTGTTCCCAATATCCATATCAACCAGAGTATTCCAAAAAGTGCCGCCATGGTTGAAAGAAAAAGAACTACTCTATTTGCAAGCTTTCTCCTCTCAAATGCGTCCACTATCTACCTCTCTCTACCTTTTTAAGAAACACAAACTTACCTACGGCTATTATGATAAAACTCATAATAAACAGAATCAAAGCAAGCAAAAAGAGACTTGACAGATATATTTTCGTATCCGCTTCAGCAAACTCATTGGCAAGAGTAACCGTAATTGACGTTGCCGGTTCGAGAATCGAACGAGGAATAACAGGATTATTCCCCATCACAAAAGTTACCGCCATCGTCTCACCCATAGCCCTTCCCAGAGAAAGAATTATTCCGCCTATTACTCCAAGTTTTGCATAAGGAATAACCACATCTTTCATAACATCCCACTTTGTAGCTCCCAAAGCATAAGCAGATTCTTTAAGAATAGAAGGAACCATATTGAAAGAATCCCTTGATATAGCTGCAGTAAAAGGTAAAATCATAACGGCAAGGACTAAAGAAGCGGTAAAAAGACCTATTCCGGGAGAGAATCCCGCAAACCACTCGCCAACAACAGGAACTTTTGCAACCGTAGAATGAAGAAACGGCTGAACATAATCTCTCACAATCGGAGCGAAATAGAAAAGCCCCCACATACCATAAATAATACTCGGTATCGCAGCAAGTAACTCTATAGCCGTACCTATAGGTGCCCTCAGCCTGTTCGGAGAAATTTCGGTAAGAAATATTGCTATACCTATAGCCACAGGAACAGACAGAACAATTGAAATAAATGTACTAACTATAGTTCCGTATATAGCAGGAAACCCACCAAATTCTTCAAGAGCAGGATTCCACTCTTTTGAAAACACAAAATTGAAAAAACCGAATTTATGAATAGCAGGAGCTGCTTGTTTGTAAAGAGCAAAGCCTATTGCAATAAGAGAAACAACCACCAACAACGTTGAAATGAAAGCAACTGCTCTGAATATGGAATCGGCCAGATAAACCTTTTTTCCTTTCATCTTTCCTCTCTATAAAGTAACATATTGATTGAAAACCTTCAAAAAAACATATCAAGTTGTTTCTTCATAATTTTACGTAAAATTTGTTAAGAAATACACCTAAATTCTTCACATTAAGAACAAGAAACTATAATTTAAACTGCACATTATTAGTAAAACAGGAGGTGCCATGAAAATAGGAAAAGGTGATTTCGTGCATCTGCACCTTCACTCCCAATACTCTATTCTCGACGGAGCTTTAAAAATAGAAGAGATGACAAAAAAAGCCAAAGCACTCGGAATGCCGGCCGTAGCATTAACAGACCATGGAAACATGTTCGGCGCTCTTGAACTTTACAACATATGTAAAAAATTTGAAATCAAGCCCATAATCGGACAAGAATTCTATATAGCAAAAGGAACGAGATTCGACAGAAAAGAGGCGGGAGAAAAGGGCAGTTATCACCTTGTTTTATTAGCAAAAAACGAAACAGGACTTAAAAATCTGATGAAGCTAAGCTCTATCGCTTTTGTAGAAGGGTTTTATTACAAACCGAGAATAGATAAAGATATACTTGAAAAATATAGCGAGGGTCTTATAGCTCTTTCCGCCTGTATTCAGGGGGAAATTCCTCTTCTTTATTTAAAAGGGCAAAAAGAGGAAGCAGCAAAAGCTGCAAAATGGTACAAAAATCTGTTCGGGGAAGATTTTTATCTTGAAATTCAAGACCACGGAATGAGAGAGCAAAAAACAGCAAACAAAGGAGTAATCGAAATAGCAAAAAATCTCGATATTGAGCTTGTAGCTACAAACGATGCTCATTATCTAAACAAAGACGATTGGGAAGCCCATGACATCCTTTTATGTGTTCAAACGGGAAAAAAACTAAAAGACGAAAAGAGAATGCGCTTCCCGACGAAGGAATTTTACTTCAAAACCGGCGAAGAGATGTTTCAACTGTTCAGAGAAGTACCGGAAGCCATACTTAACACTTTAAAAATAGCTGAAAAAATCGATCTAAAATTAAAAGACTCGGAATATCACCTTCCAAACTATAAAGTTCCCGAAAAATATACTTACGAAACATATTTAAAAAAATTAGCCGAAGAAGGACTCGCAAAAAGATTTCGGGAACTTGACATAAAAGACGGAGAAACAAAAAGAAGATACAAAGAAAGACTGCACTATGAACTTAAAATTATCGGAGATATGGGATTTCCCGGATACTTCCTTATTGTATGGGACTTCATCAACTGGGCAAAGCAAAACGGAATTCCGGTCGGACCGGGAAGGGGCTCAGCCGCCGGCTCTCTCGTTGCTTATTCAATAGGCATAACAGATATAGACCCATTAAGATTCAACCTCCTATTCGAAAGATTCCTAAATCCCGAAAGAGTTACGATGCCCGATATTGACGTAGATATATGCCAGGACGGAAGAGACAAAGTTATCCAGTATGTCAGAGAAAAATACGGAAACGATAAAGTTTGCCAAATAATCACATTCGGAACATTGAAACCTAAAGGTGTAATAAGAGATGTCGGAAGAGTGCTTGATATCCCTTACGGAGAAGTTGACAAAATAGCTAAACTGATTCCCAACGATGCAAAAACAATAGAGAACGCACTCGAAAAAGCACCTGAACTAAAAGAGTTAGTAGAGCAAGAAGAGCTCTATCAAAAAATGACACAAATAGCTTCTAAACTTCAAGGGCTCACCAGGCAAACAGGCGTTCACGCAGCAGGCGTTGTGATTACACCTGAAATTTTAACAAACTTCATACCTCTTGCCAGAAGCAAAGAGGGCGATATAACCACCCAATACGAAATGGGACAGGTTGAAAATCTGGGTCTCTTAAAAATGGATTTTTTAGGACTTAAAACTCTAACTATTATAGACCAAACTATAAAACTAACGGAACAAACCAGAAAAACTAAAACAGACCTTCAAAAACTCTCTCTTGAAGACAAAAAAACCTACGAACTTCTCCAAAAAGGAAACACTGTCGGAGTATTCCAACTTGAATCCCCGGGCATGAGAAATCTTATGAAAAGATTGAAACCTGAATCTATCGAAGATATTGTTGCCCTTGTCGCCCTTTACCGTCCCGGGCCTCTAAACTCAGGAATGGCGGAAAGCTACATAAAAAGAAAACATGGGGAAGAGCCTGTTGACTATATCTTTCCCGAACTGGAACCCTATCTCAAAGAAACTTACGGACTTTTCATCTACCAAGAACAGATTATGCAGATAGCAAACATTCTTGCCGGATATTCCCTGGGAGAAGCAGATCTTCTGAGAAGAGCAATGGGAAAGAAGAAAAAAGAGATAATGGATCAACAAAGAGAAATTTTTGTTAAAAGAGCCGTGGAAAGAGGCTACCCAAAAGAAAAAGTAGAAAAGTTGTTTGACGATATCACAAAATTTGCGGAATACGGCTTTAACAAATCCCACTCCGCCGCTTACGGATATCTAGCATACATAACCGCCTATCTCAAAGCGCACTTCCCGCAAGAACTTATGGCTACAATGATGACCATAGACTACGACAACGCCGACGAAATAGTCAAACTTACAAAAGATTGCAGAGAAAACGGAATAGAAATACTTCCTCCCGACATAAACAGTAGTGACGCAAAATTCACCATCGAAAACGGCAAAATAAGATTTGGTCTTGCAGGAATAAAAGGCGTTGGAGAAAAGGCCGGAGAAGCCATTGCCAGCGCAAGAGAAAAAGAAGGAAAATTCGAAGACCTTTACGACTTCTGCGAAAAAGTTGACATGAGACAGGCAAACAGAAAAGTTCTTGAAGCACTTATAAAAGCGGGAGCTTTTGACTCTACGGGATATAACAGAGCAACACTATTTAACACTTTAGATAAAGCAATGGCAGCAGCCCAAAGTATCCAAAAAACGAAAAGCAAAGGATTAATGAATCTGTTCGGTGAAGAAACTTCGGTTATCCGAAAAGAATATATCGAAACTGCAGAATGGCAAGAACAGGTAAAACTGGAATACGAACGTTCCGCCATAGGTTTTTACCTTTCCGGGCACCCCTTGCTCGAATACCAATCTATTGTACCTTTTAACTTCAATACATCATCTCATAAAAATGAATGGAAAGACGAACAAGGTGTTACAATAGCAGGAGCTATCACTGGAATGAAAGCTCGAAGAACCCAAAGGGGAGAAATGTGGGCAACCGTTGAAATAACAGACCTTGAAGGAGTAATAAACATCCTGGTTTTTCCAAACATTTATAGAGAAGTTTCGGAAATTCTAACCGAAGGAAACGTAATAATAGTAAAAGGAATCGCCAGAAAAGAAGAGGGAGCAGTCTCCGTTATAGCAAAAGAGATTGGAAAATTTGAAAACAAAATAGCGGAAGTAGTAAACAGAATAATACTGAAAATAGATGAAAAATTATTCAGCAATGAGCTCTTAAACAAACTACACTTTTTTCTTTCAGAAAAAAACTCTCACGATGGAAAACCGGTAATTATAGAACTTACGAACAACGGATATATAATACAACTACAAACACACCCGGATTTTGCAATTCCCGTAGATGCCGCAACGATAAAAAACCTTAAAAATCTTATTGGAGAAGAAAGAATAAAAATTGTTTAGAGGAGTCTAAATATGGCTGTTTTGTTAGAATTCGAAAAGAAAGTAGAAAGATTAAGAAGGAAAATAGAAGAGTTGAAAGAAAAAGGGAAACACAACCCAAATGTAATAAAAGAGATTGAAGAAAAATTTCGAAGAAAAATAGAAGAGTTCTACTCACATCTTACTCCTTGGGACAGGGTACTCCTTGCAAGACATCCGGACCGCCCTCACGCTATTGATTTCATAAACAACACATTCACCGATTTTATTGAACTACACGGAGACAGGCACTGCGGAAACGGAAAAGCGATAATAGCAGGATTTGCTTATTTTAAAGGAACACCCGTATGTATAATCGGTCAGGAAAAAGGAAGAGACACTAAAGGTAAAATCGAAAGAAATTTTGGTATGCCCACACCTGAGGATTACAGAAAAGCATTAAGAGTAATGAAACTGGCGGAAAAATTCGGGAAACCGATAATAACACTCGTTGACACACCGGGAGCATTTCCTGGCATAGAAGCCGAAGAACACGGTCAATCAGAAGCAATAGCAAAGAATCTCCTTGAAATGGCTAAACTTAATGTCCCCGTGATAAGTATTGTAATAGGAGAAGGAGGCAGTGGCGGCGCTCTCGCAATAAGTGTAGCTAACAGGCTCCTTATGCTTGAAAACGCCATCTACTCGGTAATCTCTCCCGAAGGTTGCGCTGCAATCCTATGGCAATCCCAGGATAAAATCAAAGAAGCGGCAGATGCGTTGAAATTAACATCTTCCCAGCTCAAAGAAATGAATATTATCGACGATATTATCCCGGAACCTCTTGAAGGAGCTCACAAAGACTACAATTTCACCTTCCTAAAATTCACAGAATACGTCGAAAAACACCTTAACGAACTTCTAAACATGAAACCGGAAGAACTTAAAGAGGATAGATACATGAAATTCAGGAAAATAGATACTTTATAAATTCTCTATTGACTGTATCTAACAATTCAAATATATTACCAACAACAACTCACCATCTCCGATTCAGAGAGGGGTGCCTGAAAAGGTTCTCTCTGAAAATGACGGGATGGGAGGCCAAACCAACAAGGAGGAAACAGATGTCCGAAGAGATCGTAAACGACAAGGTAAAAGAGCAGCAAAAAGCGGAAGCCCCGGCAAAAGAAGAAAAAAAAGAGAGAGCCTTCAAATCAAGACCAAAAGGCTCAAGAATCAGCATGAAGGAACTACTTGAAGCCGGAGTTCATTTCGGTCATCAAAAAGAAAGATGGAACCCTAAAATGAAAAGGTTCATCTTTACCGAAAGGAACGGAATCCACATCATAGACCTTCAGAAAACTCTCAGGTACTTTGATGCAACTTACGATTTTGTTGCTGATTTCGTTGCAAGCGGCAAAACTATCCTTTTCGTATGCACGAAAAAACAGGGTCAAGACATTATAAGAGAAGAGGCTCAAAGATGTGGAATGTACTATATAAACAAAAGATGGCTTGGTGGAATAATCACAAACTTCGAAACAATAAAGAAAAGCATCTTCAAGCTAAAAATGCTCAAAAAGATGGAAGAAGAAGGTGTTTTTGAAAAACTCCCCAAAAAAGAAGTAATAAAACTTAAAAGGAATAAGGCAAAACTCGAAACATACATCGGCGGTATCGAAAACATGAAAAGAATTCCTGATGCCCTTTTCATAATAGATGTCGTTAGAGAAGAAAATGCAGTTACGGAAGCAACAAAAGCAGGTGTCCCTATCATTGCACTTGTTGACTCAAATGCGAATCCGGATCTCATAGATTACCCTATACCTGCAAACGATGACGCAATAAGAGCAATAAGACTTTTAGCTTCAAGAATCGCAGATGCGGTACTTGAAGGAAAAATGAGAAAAGATGCAATCAAACTTGCAGAAGGCGAAGAAGTTATAGAAGAAGCTGAATTTGTTCCGGAGGAGGAATAATAATGGCTGAAATTACAACGGAAATGATTAAAGAACTGAGAGCTAAAACAGGAGCTGGTATTGTTGACTGCAAAAAAGCTCTTCAAGAATCAGACGGTAACGTTGAAAAAGCTCTTGAAATTCTAAGAAAGAAAGGTGCTGCCAAAGCCGCAAAAAAAGCAGACAGAACGACTGCAGAAGGTGCCGTCATTTCCTACATCCACGCAGGCGGAAAAGTCGGAGCCCTAATAGAAATCAACTGTGAAACAGACTTCGTAGCAAGAACTGAAGATTTCAAAACTTTGGGTCATGAAGTTGCAATGCAGGTTGCGGCAATGGGGCCTAAGTACGTAAGCAGAGAAGAAATTCCCACCGAAGTTATAGAAAAAGAGAAAGAAATTCTTAAAGAGCAAGCTCTTACAGAAGGAAAACCTGAACATATCGTAGAAAAAATAGTTGAAGGAAGACTCAATAAGTTTTACTCCGACAACTGCCTACTCGACCAGCTATGGATAAAAGATGACAGCAAAACTATTGCTGACCTTATAAAAGAGTACATAACAAAACTTGGTGAAAATATTAAAGTAAAAAGAATTTGTAGATTCGGAGTAGGGGAGTAATCCCCCTCTCTCTTTGAATAAAACAGAGGGAAAAGGGAATGAAAAATCTCAAATACAAGCGAATCCTCTTAAAGCTAAGTGGCGAAGCTCTACAAGGCAACAAACCCTACGGAATCGACCCCGATTTCCTTAGCAATCTTGCCGAAGAGATAAGAAAAGTGGCAAACCTCGGCACCGAACTTGCGATAGTCATAGGTGGAGGCAATATATTTAGAGGAATGAAAGGTGCCACTCAAGGAATGGACAGAGCCACTGCCGATTACATGGGAATGCTTGCGACGGTTATGAATGCTCTTGCCCTTCAAGATGCTCTTGAAAAGAAAAACCTTAAAACGAGAGTCCTTTCCGCAATTGAAATGAGAGAGATATCGGAACCTTATATAAGAAGAAGAGCTATAAGACACCTTGAAAAGGGAAGAGTAGTCATATTCGCCGCAGGTACGGGTAATCCATTTTTCACGACAGACACTGCCGCCGCTTTGAGAGCTGCCGAAATAAACGCAAATATTCTCCTTAAAGCCACTAAAGTGGACGGCGTATATACTACGGACCCTATGAAAGACAAAAATGCTGTTAAACTTGACAAAATATCGTATAAAGATGTTATAGTTAAAGGTATAAAGGTGATGGATTCCGCTGCAGTATCCCTGTGCATGGAAAACGGGATACCTATAGTGGTTTTTGATGTTAGAAAATCGAAAAACCTTGAGAAAGTCGTAAAAGGCGAAAATGTAGGTTCACTTGTAGAAGGAGAAACATTATGAATGAGCTAATTAAAGATGCCGATAAAAGGATGAAGAAAAGTACGGATGTTCTTAAAACCGAATTCCACGGACTAAGAACAGGAAGGGCGTCCACGATACTCGTTGAAGATATAAAGGTTGACTACTACGGAACAATAACACCTATAAAGCAGCTTGCTCAGATATCTGTTCCTGAAGCCACTCAGATAGCAATTCAACCCTGGGATATCTCTGTCGTCCCAAACATAGAGAAAGCTATCAGAAATTCTGACCTTGGAGCTCAACCGCAAACAGACGGAAATGTGATAAGAATCAACCTCCCGCCTCTTACGGAAGAACGAAGAAAGGAGATGGTCAAAAAAGCCGGAAAAATGGCAGAACAGGCAAGAATAGCTATAAGGAACATCCGTCATGAGATAATGAAAGATATAGATAACTTAAAAAAGGAAGGTGGCATCTCGGAAGATGAAATAAAAAAACTTAAAGATGAACTCCAAAAAACCACAGATAAACATATAAAGCAGATTGACGAACTCCTCAAGAAAAAAGAGGAGGAAATTCTCACAGTTTAAAAGGAGGGTAAAATGGCTCACGTAATTGAATTGGAAGGATGTATTGGGTGTGGAGCATGTGCTTCAGTATGTCCAACAAATGCTATTCATCCAACAGATGATGGAAAGTATATAATCGTTGCCGAAGAATGCATCGACTGCGGAGCATGTGTAGAAGTTTGTCCCACAGACTGTATCTCTGCCGAATAATATTGGAAAGTTAACAAAAAGGAGGGGAAACCCCTCCTTTTTTTATCTCTCTTTCGATTCCTTAATGACTCTTCCAAGAACTTCTTTTACATCATCAAGGATTTCGCTTTCATATAAAGATTTCAAAACACCCGATTTTTCTTTTAAAGTACTATCATCAAAAGAAAGAAAACTCCGTGCAGCCATTAACCTCAGCCTATCATCATTATTAAAATCAGAAATTATAGAAGCAAGGTAATCAAAAGCATTACTGCAGTTTAGCTTTGAAACTGACCAGATGGCAGAGTTTCTGACGGTTTCATTTCCATCCTCCATAAGATAACTCAAAAGAATAGAGCAATATTTCTTATCTTCTGTTGTTCCGAGATAAGTTAAAGTAGAGGAAACAACAAAAGGATTTTCATTTTTCAAAAGAAGTTTTATCCCTTTAAAAGGAAACTTGTTTTTCCGGATAAATGGCAATCTCAAAACAAATTTTTTTGCAACATCACCATTTGAAATAGAAGATAGAAGAAGATTCTCATCGATTTTAGCATCGTTTGAAAGAAGTATTTCCAACATCAATGCTTTATTTTCCGGATCATGTTCAATTATCAATCTTTTTTTAATAGTCGAAATAACATCTTTATCCGGCTTATGAGATACAAAATATTTAAGAGCTAACTTCCTAACCTCGACATCGGAATCCGACAGATAAGCTTTCACAGAAGGAAAATTATCTTTCCTTAACGAAACGGCAAACAGAGCATCTGTCAAAAACTCTCTACTCTTATTTTTCAAAATATTTTCTATCTCTTCACGACAAAAAAGATAATTCGAAAGTCCCTTTAACGCTTCCCTCTTTAAAGAAACTGAATAATTACCTTCCAAAACTTTACAATAAAGTTTCCCTATTTTCCTTTTTTTAAACGTCTCTAGAGCCGAAAGAATAGAATATTTTACCTCGGTACTTTCCTCTTGTCCAAAAGCTTTCAAAAGACAACTCTCCGATTGCGTACTGTTTCCATAATATCCCAAAACATCCGCAGCAGCTTTTCTCACTTCTTTGTTTTTATCCGACAATAAAACTTTGCAAAACCGAGGAATAATAGAAGGATTTTTGCTCTTCGATAAATAAAAAATAGCAAGAATCCTATCTTGAGGATTTTTCGAATGTATATCAAAAGAAGAAGCTTTAGCTATAGATAGAAAAGCGGGTATTAAAAGGGGAAGAACAAATTTAACTCTCACCTAACCCCCTCCGTTTAACTGCTTATCAAGCTTTTTTAACATATCGGTATTTAAACTAACACCATACTCATTCCATAACCATTGACCGAACCGATTAGCTGCTCTGGTTCTTTTCTCTTCCCTAATAGCTTCTACAAGTTCCTTTTTGGAAACAATCTTCATTTTTGGATGTTTGGAATCTTTTTTAAAACCGTATTTCCCTTTATGTGCATCCATAAAACTCTCTATATCCTTCGAAGTAACTTTTAAATAATCAGCCAAAATACTCTCTAAATATGCCTTCTTTACATATGCTAAAAACAGCTTCCTCTTCAATTTTTTCTTTAAAATTTCAGCCTGTTTTTCGGTTATTTTTTTACTTTTTAAAAGATTATTAACATATGCGTCTATCTCTTCATTTCCTTTTTTTATCTCTTTCTCGTAATTTTTAAAAATGGGCTTATTTTCCACACCGCTCTTTAAAGCTTCATGAACCAATATTTTTTCAAAAGCAAAAGTTTTAGTAGCTTCTATTAAATCGGCAAGAGTAAAATACCAGTTACCTTTCCCCACCTCTTTAATTTTTGCATTTTTGTAATCTTCATAAAAAGCTTTCAAATCTGAAGAAGTTATACAGATATTATCTTTAACAGTTTTAACGACACAGGTCTTGTTAACCGTTCCGGCAAAAGAACAGGTTGAAGCCAGAAAAAAAGTAGAAAGAATAATTTTTTTCACCTGAAACCTCCCGTTAAAAAGTAAAGGGAGGGAAATTCCCTCCCTAAAGTACCATTATTCTATATGATGTGCCTGTTTATAAGCTTTAAGCTTCTCTTCATAAGTCTTTATCCAAGGAACATACTTACTGGTATAATCAGCACCAAGCCTCGGAGTAACACTACCTTCAAGCCACTCAACAAGCTCAGTTGCAGCCTTAAATGCACCATCCCACCAGATATATCCCGGTGCATAGTGGAACATTGCAATCTCTGTTGGCCTAACTGCCATTGCCCCAATATTTCTAACAATCTTCCTGTCAATTGGTGTAGCAAGTCCCTCTTTCTCAAGCTCTTTTTCAACATCAAAAGCTATTTTTCTCAGACTGTCAAGAAAACCTATTGAAAGGTCGCCACCAACAAAGCAGTTTGCAGCCCACTGTTTACTATGACACTGAGTACACACGGCAAACGCACGCTTCCTGTTTTCAAGCCCATCTGTAGGATACTTAACAGATGGAAGAGCAGGGTGAGGCTTGCCGGGTTTCCTTACAAAAACAAGTTTCCACATACCAAGCTTCCACTTACAGATAGAAGCCGGGTTATGGGTTGGTGCATAAATCATCTTATCACCTTTAAACACGGCACCCATATGACAACTTGTACACGAAGGAGCAAAATAATCAACACCTGCCTTTATAATAGGCTTATCAAGATTCCACTCATTAAACTGGGACAAGAACATAGCTCCGTGCATTGACTTTCCAAACATCTCATAATTCGGATGGTCTTCGGACTCATGACATCTACCACACGCTCCAATACCGGCTCTAACGATTTTCAACCTAAAACTGTGGAACGGATGGCATGCCGCACAATTCCCTATACTTCCGTCAGGATTCATGGAGCCGGCACCCATCATAGGCCATGTTCTGAAATCAAAAACAACCCTATCTTTTGTTTTCTTAACAATCTTTACCTTTGTTCCGTGACATGAGTAACAACCCCAGTTAGCAAAGATTTTAACAACAGCTCCGGCTGGAGGTGCAGAAGACTGAAGCTCTTTCGGAACTCCTGCATATTCCCAAACAGGGTCATTTACAATATCTTTCCATGTTGATTCCCCGTAAGTGTTCTTATGCGGAATTTTTTTAGTAGCTTTCCAGCCAAGGGCTTTAAGAACAATAACCGCAAAATTTCCGCCAGATTTCACCTCAGCTTTTTGCGCTATAAGTCCGGAATGAGCATGAATAGAAGCTGTATATTCTTTAACAACTTTAGGATGACATTTAGCACAACTTTTAGGTGTAACAATTGTAGAAATTATAAAACCGTGATGCTCATATGCAGCCGGATTACTTTTATCAGATTTATGACACTCATAACAACCTACTTTAAAATTATAATGAGCAGACCTTTTCCAATCATTTACAACAAACTGGGTCTTTTTAATATGGCACTCTATACACGCCTGACTCTCTTTGGAAAAGTTCTCCTTTGCCGAAGAATAGAACATGCCATTAACTTCAGTTGTTTTGGCTTTTACAGACCCGGAAAAAATAAAAACAGCACCTGCACTAAGCAGAGAAGCTACTTTTATAAGTTTCCTCATCGCTACCTCCCTAAATTACTTTTTAGCAACTTCCTTTTTACCAAAAAGTCTTTCGACTTCCTCTCTAAAGTAGTAACCATGACCTATACCGTGATGACAATCGATACAGGTTTTATCCGTCTCCCCGCTCTTGTACTTTTGATGCATCACATTATTGGAGAGAGCCTTATGACATCTTTTACACGAAGACTCATAAGTGTACCTGTTCCTCTCTTCAAGATTCCCTGCCCAATCAAACTTCTCGGGACCTGTAACATGACCGATAACATCTTTTACTGCTGCTTCAGTCTTTATAAATAGATAGGAAACGACGTTCGCATCATGAGGAAGATGACAATCAACACAGGTGGCTTTACACGCTCCAGCATCCCCTGATAAAGGCCCATGAGCATTCTCTTCCCAAGCTTCATAGGCAAACTTCATCTCATGACAGGAAGAACAAAACTCTTCTGTAGAAGAATACTTCACCCCCTGTGCAATTCCAACGGATAATATAATACCAAGCAAAACTCCCCCAAGGCAGAACCAAACTTTTTTATTTTTACACATGGAGCCCTCCATTTCTTGAGGTTAAAACACAAAGAAGAAAAGCAGTTTTCACGTAAACCCTTTGTCTATCAACATAGTTAACCTCCTTCAAGCTTTTACTACTTACACACTCACTAAAGTTAGTTTACATCCTAAAAATTAAATGTCAAGACAAATTTCTTTAATTACAACAACAGAAATTTATAAAAACTGAAACACCTGAAAACAAATATCAACAAAAAAGGATTATCCTAACTTCAAAGAAACAGGTGTAGTATAATTAACAGCTACTAAAAGCCATAAAATCTGGAGGACAGAAATGTCTCAGGAAAAGAAAGATTACAAAGACACGTTAAATCTCCCGAAAACTTCATTCCCGATGAGGGGTAATCTTCCAAAAAAAGAGATTGAAATTCTTAAATACTGGAAAGAGATAGAACTTTATAAAAAAGTTCTGGAAAAAAGAAAAAACAGTAGTAAGTACATCCTCCACGACGGACCCCCTTATGCAAACGGACACATCCATATAGGACACTCTTTAAACAAAATACTCAAAGATTTAATTGTAAAGTCCAGAGCAATGGACGGTTTTTATACACCTTACGTACCCGGATGGGACTGCCACGGACTTCCCATAGAAAGAGCTGTTTTTCAGAAACTGAAAAAGCGTAAAAATGAACTAAGCCCGGTTGAAGTTAGAAAAAAATGTAGAGAGTATGCAGAAAATTGGATAAAAATACAGAAAGAAGAGTTTATCAGACTTGGAATACTGGGAGATTGGGACAATCCATACATAACAATGACCCCAAAATACCAAGCCGATATTTTGAGAGAACTGGCAAAATTTTACGGAAAAGAGCTTGTTTATAGAGCAAAGAAACCTGTTTACTGGTGTCCCAACTGCACAACAGCACTGGCAGAAGCAGAAATAGAGTATAAAGATAAAACATCTTCATCCATCTATGTAAAATTTGAAATAGAAGATGAAAAGTTTCCCGACAATAGCTATTTTGTTATTTGGACAACTACTCCCTGGACACTTCCTGCAAATGTTGCGGTTGTAATACATCCGGAACTGGAATACCAACTGGTTACTGACGGAAAAGAGAACTACCTGATAACAACAGCTCTCGTTAAAAACTTTTCCGAAAAAGCAGAAAAAACTCTCAAAACTGTTAAAGTCTTTAAAGGTAAGGAGCTTGAAGGAATCAAATATATTCATCCTTTCATAGACAGAGAGGGCACAAGCATCCTTGCCGATTTTGTTTCGGATGAAACGGGAACCGGCGTTGTTCATAGCGCTCCCGGACACGGTGAAGAAGACTATATAGCAAGCAGAAAGTATAATTTACCTGTCCTTGCTCCCGTTGATGATTACGGCAGATTTACAGAAGAAGCCCCTAAATGGCTTCAAGGAATAAAAATATGGCAGGCAAATGAAATTATCATAGAAAAATTGAAACAAACAGGACATTTGCTATTTACAGAAGAGATATCCCATTCCTACCCCCACTGTTGGAGATGCAAAAAACCGGTTATATTCAGAGCAACTCCCCAATGGTTTATATCTTTAGACAAAGGAAACCCTACATTAAGAGAAATAGCTCTTTCGGAAATCAAAAAAGTCCAATGGATTCCCGAATGGGGTAAAGTAAGAATAAGCAACATGGTAGAATCAAGGCCAGATTGGTGTATCTCAAGACAAAGAATATGGGGAGTTCCAATCGTTGCATTCTACTGTAAAAAATGTGGAGAATTAATCGCTTCGAAAGAAATTGCAGATTATATAGCTGACATTTTTGAAAAAGAAAGTGCCGACGCATGGTATGAAAAATCTGCCGACAAACTTCTTCCAGCAGGATTCAAGTGTCCGGAATGCGGTGAAAAAGAATTTAAAAAAGAGAGAGACATTCTTGATGTTTGGTTCGATTCGGGAAGCTCCCACGCAGCAGTTCTTGAAAGAAGAGAAGAATTAAAATGGCCTGCGGATATGTACCTTGAGGGTTCCGACCAACACAGAGGATGGTTCCAAGCAAGCCTACTCGAATCATGTGGAACAAGGGAAAAAGCACCTTACCTGTCAGTCCTTACACATGGATTTACCCTTGACCAACAGGGAAGGAAAATGAGCAAATCCGTCGGAAACGTTATCCCTCCACAGGAAATAATAAAACAGTTCGGAGCGGATATTTTAAGACTTTGGGTATCAAGTGAGAACTTCACCGAAGATGTAAGAATCTCAAAAAATATTCTTCAACAAATAGCCGATGTTTACAGAAAAATAAGAAATACAATGAGATTTATTTTAGGAAATCTAAAAGACTTTAATCCGGAAACCGATTCCGTTCCGTTTGTAAAACTTGAAGAAATTGATAGATGGGCACTGACAAAATTATCCAAACTTAAAATAGGGATAATCAAACACTACAAAAACTTCCGATTTAACAGAATATATAGAGAAATCTACAACTATTGCGCAATAGAATTAAGCGCCACATACCTTGATATACTGAAAGACACTTTATACTGTGAATCTCTCACATCAAAGAAAAGAAGAAGTGCACAAACAGCCATCTACACAATTATAAGAGAACTGACAAAACTACTGGCACCTATTCTATCTTTTACAATGGAGGAAGCTTATTCCCATATTACAGGAAAAAAAGAAGAATCGGTTTTCCTTGAAAATTTTGAAAGTAAAATTCCGGAAGAAGAATCCTTACTACCTATATGGGAAAAACTGATAGCCGTTAAAAGCACTGTAAACAAAGCAACGGAAGCGGCAAGGGCCGAAAAAATGATAGGACATTCTCTTGAAGCTGCCGTGAAAGTTTACGCCGATAAGGAACTATTAGAACTTCTTAAAAATTATGAAAAGGAACTTCCTTACATATTTATTACATCCAAAGCTACTGTACATCCTATCTCGAAAGCACCGGAAACAGCCGTTTCCGAAGAAGGAATAAAAGTTATTGTTGAAAAAGCTCCCGGAGAAAAATGTGAAAGATGCTGGATGTTCTCAGAAGAAACAGGAAAAGACAAAAACTATCCGGATGTTTGCCCAAGATGTGCCGAAGTTTTGAAAAAAATGGGGGAATAAGCGCCCCCTTCTAACCCTATCTACGGAAAAACATGAGTTTTTATAGAATAAAAGAGTTACCGGAATCCGACAGGCCGAGAGAAAAACTTCTACTTTTAGGAGAAGAAAACCTAACAGACACGGAGCTTGTAGCAATCCTTCTCCGAACAGGAATAAAAGGAAAAAATGTTATAGACCTTGCCAGAGAACTTCTTCTAAAATTTAATGGTATAGAAGGAATTTCCCGGGCAAGTTTTAAAGAACTTTCAAACTTCAAAGGACTTGGAAAAGCAAAAGCAATTACGCTAAAAGCAGCAATAGAGATAGGAAGAAGAAGTAACGCAGGAAGCAAAGCAACGGAAATCACCTCTCCTGAAGATGCTTTCAATGTAGTATCAAAATTTAGATTCAATAGTGTTGAAATTTTCGGTATAGTGACCCTTAATATCAAGGGAGAGGTGATAAATATTCACACTATCTCCAAAGGTGGTGTCAACTTTGCTCACATAACACCAAAAGAGGTATTTAACCCTGCAATCAAAGACCTATCAACGGGAATCATCCTTTTCCACAATCACCCCTCCGGAAACCCGCAACCCTCAAAAGAAGACATAGTAATAACAAAAAAACTAACCGAAACGGCAGCATTACTGGAAATAAACATTATCGACCATATCATTCTCGGAAAAGAAAGTTTTTTCAGCCTCAAGCAGGAAAACCTTTTGTAGGACAAAACTGCTCTTCTATCCAGCCCTTTATCTCATCTCTCACCTTTCTGAAAGCTTCCCTAATATCCTCATTGTTTCCCTTCACATCGGAAGGATCTATAAAACTTTTATGAATATAGTTTTTCCCTCCTGAGAAGTAGGGACAGTTTTCTTTTGCCGAATCACACACGGTAACAACAAAATCAAAACTTTCATCTTTAAAATCATCTACATTTTTAGACCTATGAAAAGAGATATCTATTCCTATCTCTTCCATCACTATTTTCGCATATTCATTCACACCGGTAGGCAATGTTCCGGCACTATAAACGTCGTAATAGTTTCCGTAAAAGTACCTTAAAAGCCCTTCAGCCATTTGAGAACGTGCAGAATTATGAGTGCAAACAAACAGTACTTTCTTTTTTCCCGTCATAAAAGCTCCTTTCTCCCGGCTACCGAAATATTCTTGTAACCGTAAGCTTCAAAAAGATTTCTGATATATTTTACCGAAAAATCCCCGTCAAGCCCCGTACAATAAATAAAAACTTTCCCGTTATAGCACTGTCCTTTAACCGAATTAAGGAATATAAGCTTCCTACCTTTCTTCGTTCGTTTATACAGTGGATCTCTCCACTGCCTGACCATATTGGCCTTGCACTCATGAACCTCCATACCCAAAGGACCGGTAAATGCAACATCTATCTCTTTAGCTGAAATTTCCATCATTCTTTTATAGAGCTTACACTGATTTATCCTTCTGTATCTACCATTTAAAGACAAAGCTCCTTTTTTTGATAATAACACTTCGAGAAAATCTCCTCTCCTCGAATCGGTACTGTGAAGAAAAAAATTTTTTAAAAGTTCAAGTAGCTTTTCTACCTGGAAAAAATTAACAATACCATTGGAATAACATTCTCTAACAGTATGGAACACCCTTTCCCCAATAACTCTTTCCGAATCAGTCGGTCTAAAAAGATTTATCAACTCCAGCACATAAGGTTTAACTTCCCTATGTTTTTCCAAAAAACCCAAAAGCTCCTCTATTTCTCTAGAAAAAAGTTTTTTAAAACTTTTTCCCTTCCTGCAGGAACATCTATTTTTCATCTCTTTTTACCTTATTTCTTTTAAACTTTCCATCTTCCAACCGTTTAACAAACCTCTTTGAATCAAGAATTTTAAAGCTATCACCATCCTTTTTTAAAACCGCTTCAAAAACAGAATACCCATCAAAAGTATAAGCAAGATATATCTTACTATCCTCCTCTCTTTTCCCAAGTATCTTAACATCTCTACCCTTAAAAATAGAAGTATCTGTACCAACCATAAAACGAACAGCAAAATAACCTAATAGAAACTTTAAAAGAAAAGCAGACAATAAAGTTGCCCCGGAAAAAAGAAGAACCGTTTTTACATTTCCAAAAACTTTTCTCATAAAAAATGTCAAGATAACACCTCTAAACGAAAAAACAAAAGAAAGAATGAAAAGAGCAGCTACTACAAACAATTGTGTAAGAGGAAGCTTTCCTAAAACGTAACCTAAATCCCAACATTTGGCAGCCATTCCCGTATCCCCTCTTTTTAAAAGCTCAATATAGAAAAGAAAAAAATCCTTACCGGAAGCAATAAACATGTTTAAAAAAAATAGACAAAAAACCCATAACATCCCCCCTTAAAGATAGTTTCAATATATTCAACAAGAAATGGTGCCCGGGGCGGGATTTGAACCCGCACGGTGTTGCCACCACAGGATCCTGAGTCCTGCACGTCTGCCAATTCCGCCACCCGGGCAAATATGGATATAGAAAATATACAACCTCATTAAACTTTTGAAAAGTAGATAAAAGCCTATATAATTTTAATCTTACAGATAGGAGACATCATGGTTGAAAGTTTAACGGTAATTTATGATAACAGAGCTATTGCAAATCTAAAAAGTGATTGGGGATTTAGTGTTTTGATAGAAGGAAATACCACTCTTCTGTTTGATACCGGAGCAAAACCCCGAATTTTCAAAGAAAACGCAGAAAAACTCAACATAGATATTTCGGAAATAGAAATTGTTTTCATTTCTCATAATCACTGGGACCACACTGGAAGTATAAAGGAAATAACCAACACATCTAAAAATACAGAAGTTTTTGTCCCTAAAGGCGATACGGAATATATAGAAGAAAAAATCGGAAAAAACTCAACAATCATACCTGTTATAACTCCCACCGTTATATCACCCGAAATCATAACCACAGGTATTATGGAAACAGGTGTTAAAAATCCGGCATTTGAGCAAGCACTTATATTAAATACAAAAAAAGGATATATACTATTAACCGGTTGTGCCCATCCCGGCATTTTAGAGATTACTGAAAAAGCAACAAACATAACTGGAAATAAACTTTTCATGATTTTAGGAGGTTTTCACCTTTATAAAACAAAAAAATCCGAAATCGAGAAAATTACAGATAAAATCAAAAATCTAACCGACTACGTAGCCCCATGCCACTGCACAGGAGAGAAAGGATTAGAGGTGTTCAAAAAGATTTTTAAGGATAAATTTATTGACTGTATGGCAGGAACTGAAATAACCTTTTAAGTTTTCGGAGGAACCAATGTTTGACGCACTGGCAGGAAAGATACAATCGGCAATAGGAAAAATTACGAAAAAAGGAAGAATAGACGAAGAAACACTAAATAAAGGATTAAGAGAGATAAAACTTGCCCTATTGGAAGCTGATGTTAACTATAAAGTTGTTTCCGATTTCACCAAAGAAATCAGAGAAAAAGCTCTCGGATCTGAAGTAACCAAAGGAGTTAATGCAGTTCAGCAGCTTGTAAAAATAGTAAATGATGAACTTGTAAAAGCATTAGGAGAGAAGAACGAGGGACTACAGCTCAAAAACAAACCTTCGGTGATTCTTCTGATAGGTCTTCAAGGTTCAGGAAAAACAACCACTGCGGCAAAACTTGCAAACTACTTAAAAAAACAGGGTAAAAAAGTTCTTCTGACATCTGTTGACATCTATCGTCCGGCAGCAATGCTGCAGCTTAAAAAGCTAGGGAAACAGATAGATATTCCGGTCTTCCTCCAAGAAAACATAAAAGATGCGGCAAAAATAGCAAAAAACGCATTAGATAGAACAAAAGAGGAAAACTATGACGTTTTGATAGTAGATACCGCAGGAAGACTTCATATAGATGAGGAGATGCTCAGAGAAGCAAAAGAGATAAAAGAAAATGTAAATCCCGATGAAGTCCTTTTTGTTTCCGACGCTATGACAGGTCAAGAAGCTGTAAACATCGCAAAGGCATTTGACGACAATGTCGGAATGACAGGAATTGTTCTTACAAAACTGGATTCCGACGCAAGAGGTGGAGTTGCACTTTCCGTTAAAGGCGTAACAGGAAAACCTATAAAATTTGCCGGGGTTGGAGAGAAGATAGATGACTTTGAACTTTTTTACCCTGACAGAGTCGCTTCGAGAATCCTTGGTATGGGGGATGTGGTTTCCCTTGTAGAAAAAGCCCAAGAAGTAATAGATGAAAAAGAAGCCTTTTCCATGCAGGAAAAACTTCTATCCGGTGAATTCACACTGGAAGACTTTAAAAAACAGCTCGAAATGATACAAAAAATGGGACCTCTCAAACAGTTAATAAAAATGATTCCCGGATTATCAAGCCAAAAAATGATGAAACAACTTGATAAAGCTGTTGACGATAATAAACTCAAAAAAATAGAAGCGATAATCAACTCTATGACCCCAAAAGAGAGAAAAAATCATGCTATCATCAACGCCAGCAGAAAAAGAAGAATTGCCAAAGGTAGCGGAACAGGCATGAAAGATGTCGATGCCCTTTTAAAACAGTTTGCACAAGCAAAAATGATGATGAAACAGATGAAAAAAATGCAGAAAAAGATGGCTAAAAAAGGTGGAAAAATGCCCTTCCCATTTATGTAAAGTTGTATTAAATTACCATTGGTATAAAATTACCTTTTACAAAACAGCATTTAAGGAGGAGACAAATTGGTAAGGATAAGACTTAAAAAGATGGGTAGGAAGAAACTTCCAATCTATAAAATCATTGTAACTGATGAAAGAGCAAAAAGAGACGGGAGAGCCGTGGATGTTTTGGGAACCTATAATCCCAAGTCAAAAGAACTTCAAATCAACGTAGAAAAAATTCAAGAGTGGATCTCAAAAGGTGCGCAACCGACCCCCAGAGTTACATCTCTTCTTAAACACGCACAGTCCGAAGCTGTCCAGTAATACTTTCGTAATAGGAGGCGGAAATGTCTGCAGTAAAAGAACTGGTCGAATGTATTGTCAAAAAGCTTGTGGATAATCCTGAAACTGTAAATGTGATGGAAACGGAAGGTGAAAGGACTATTATAGTTGAAATTAAAGTTGACTCTAACGACTTAGGAAAAGTTATCGGGAAACAGGGGAGAACCGCAAAAGCGATAAGAACACTTATCTCTTCAGTTGCAGCCAAAACCGGAAAAAGAGCAGTTCTCGAAATAATAGAGTAAATATAATTTACAATTCATATAAAAAAAGGGGGGGCTTAAGCCCCCCCTTTTTTTATAAACGATGCATATTTATTATGTCTTAAATCTATTTAATTCCTCTTCAAGTTCTTTAATCTTAGCTGATACTCTTGTAATACCTTCTACAACCTCTTTAAGATCATCAACAT